>CAZSUR010000125.1:0-4526 GCA_964610075.1 uncultured Lachnospiraceae bacterium | reverse complement strand
TTACAGTACTCG
Source organism: uncultured Lachnospiraceae bacterium (assembly GCA_964610075.1). Taxonomy (GTDB): domain Bacteria; phylum Bacillota; class Clostridia; order Oscillospirales; family CAG-272; genus CAZSUR01. The sequence goes on along the minus strand of CAZSUR010000125.1, from coordinate 4,514 downwards.
ATATAGTTATTGGATTCGGTGCGCGAAACATCTTCGACAGCTTTATGTCCGGACTTACGCTTGCAGTTTCCTCGATGAGCGAATTTTACGCAGCATTCGGGTATATAATCATAGCGTGCGGCATATTCGGAGCGGTAAAAAAGTACAAGGACGTAAACTCGGGCGCACTGATAAAGAACTCCTCCAAGCTTGAGACGATGAAGGACATAACCTGCCTCATCGTGCCAAAGGAGGGTGCGTTCTCGATAATGGATATGCAGGTAGAGCGCATATTCGCAAACGACGAGATATACGCAAAGGGCGAGCACGGATATGAACGCAATGCAGCGGAGCTGCTCCGGTACGCAGTACTCTCCACCGGAATGTACGGTGCGGACAAGCTCATACTCAACAATCTCTCCTCCGAGAATCTCTACTCTCCTGAGGAGGATGCCCTGATCTACGCCTGCGAGGCGTGCGGAGTCTCCAACGCAGAGCTCGGAGAGCGGTATCCGCTTATCGAGCACGCATCCGCCTCCGCATCACTTCCGATAGAGTTGTCCCTTTTCACCGACATCGACGGAGCAAATACGATATCGGCTCGCGGAGAGGCTAACTTCATGATAGATCGCTGCCGTTATATAAGCGAATACGGCGAGCGTAAGCCTATGACAAAGGACAAGATAGACGAGCTGAAGATAGCGACGGCTCTTGCCACAAAGGAGGGCGCGCGAGTTGTGGCGGTAGCCACGGCTCCGTCCGATTTCAACACCTTAAAGAAGGTCGGAACGGCTCTCGGCTCGCTTACGCTCATAGGGCTCGTAATGCTGAAGGAACCGATGCTCCCGGGAGCTGCAAAGAACGTATCAAAATGCTTATCCGCCGGAATCAAGGTAATAATGCTGACCGAGGATACCTGCGAAAACAACAAATTCCTCGCAAAATCTCTCGGAATCATCAAAAGCGAGGACGAAGCGATCGACTCACGCTCGCTTGCGGCGATGAAGGAAGGACTATTCCGCGCGAATATCCCGATATATCATCTGTATCAGGGACTTAACTCATCGCAAAAGCTGAAGCTTCTGCGCGCGCTGAAGGACAGCGGCGAGAAGGTCGCCGTGCTCGGCGGAACTATCGAGGATATCGCGTTTGTACGTGAAGCAGACGTAGGTATGGCTCAAAGCGTAACGATATCCGCAAAAGCCGCACGCAGCGGAGTGGATCTCTCGAAGCGCAAGCTCTCTCTGTTCTCGAAAGCTCACAAGGCTAAAAAGATCGGCTGCGACGCGCTGAAATTCGTCTCCGATGTAATCGTGTCCGAGGCTGACGTCTCCGGCACCGGCGGTTTCAACGCGGTAACCGGCGCGCTCATGTGTTCAAAGGTAATATACCTCAATCTCCTTCGCATGGCGAAATATCTTATGATATCGCAGATATCACGCATACTGATAGTCTTCTACGGAGCGATCTCCGGGAACGTGCTGCTCTCCCCCGCCCAGATACTCGCCTGCGGACTTATAGTTGATTTTGCGGCGGTGCTCACGATTGCGTTCGAGCGACCGGATCCGTATATACTCGAATCGAATGAGGATGTGGAAAAGACGCTGAAAAATCCATTCCTCGGCACTCCGCAGTCACTTATTTTGGGAGTATGCTTTTCCGTAGTAACTATCATCGCAAATATGCTTATGACCCGATATTCATTTATATCGGGCGCGGAGCAGACACTCTCCTGCTCGTTTATAAGCTACGTTGCGACACAGCTTGTAATACTGAACGAGACCATACGCGTGAGAAGCATATTCAAGCCGAATATACGCCTCAATCGCGTTTATACCGTATCGGTGCTGATTATCGCGTTTATAATCGCAGCAGCGTTTCTTATCCCGAGCTTCGGCGCGGCATTGCAGATAACCGCCGTGCCTGCCATTGCGATATGCGGTATCGCCGCACCGCCGATATGTATGCTTATAATACTTGAAATTTACAAAGCCATAACCGGATGAAAGGATGATGGATAAAATGACATTTGAAGAAAAGCTTAAGGATTACGCAAAGCTGACCGTAAAGAAGGGCGTCAATGCATCAAACGGACAGTACGTGCTTATAAACTGCCCGATAAATGCCGCAGACTTCGGCCGCGAGGTGGCGGCTGAGGCATACGCCTGCGGAGCAAAGGACGTCATAATGATGTATTATGACGAAAAATTCTCACGTCTCAGGCTCGACAACGCCGATCTTGAGCTGTTCGAAACGATGCCGGCTTGGCAGGCTGAGCAGCGCAACTACTCCGCTCGCCTCGGATGCTCGAGCATCTACATTCTGTCCGAGGATCCCGATATATTCAGTGGAGCGGACGGAAGAAAGCTTATGGCAAACGCGCTTGCAAAGAAGAAGGCACTGAAGGAGTTCGAGGACGCGCGCGACCGCGGGGATCTCCGATGGACGATAGTTGCATATCCGTCAAAAGAATGGGCGGAGAAGGTATTCCCGGGACTCCCCTGCGGCGAAGCCGAGCGCAAGCTTTGGGACGCTATATTCGAGACCGTAAGGATCGGTGACGGCGATTTTGAAGCACGCTGGGAAACTCACGACTCGGTATTAAAGAAAAGAGCTTGCGCGCTGAACCGCGAGAAGTTCGCTGCACTCGAATACAAGAACAGTATCGGCACCGACTTCCGCGTAGGACTTGCAAAGGGACATATCTGGGCAGGCGGAGCCGACACATCAAACGACGGCTACAGATATTTTGCAAATATGCCGACCGAGGAGGTATTCACCATGCCCGACAGACTTGTTGCCGACGGAACTGTGGTAGCCTCCATGCCGCTTTCATATCAGGGCTCGCTTATAGAAAACTTCTCGCTCATCTTTAAGAACGGCGCGGTAGTCGATTATCATGCCGAAAAGGGAGAGGAGCATCTCCGTCGTCTGCTCGATACCGACGAGGGCTCGCGCCGCCTCGGAGAGGTAGCGCTCGTCCCGTACGACTCGCCGATATCGCATCAGAATATACTCTACTACAACACTCTGTTCGACGAAAACGCATCCTGCCATCTCGCGCTCGGAGATTGCTATCCGGACACGATGGAGGGCGGAACAAAGCTTGATGAAAAGGAGCTTTTGTCGCGCGGCGGAAACAAGAGCGCAAATCACGTGGACTTTATGATAGGCACAAGCGATATGTCTATCACCGGAATCCGCGAGGACGGCACGCGCGTGCCGGTATTCGAGAACGGAAACTTCGTTATCGAATAAAATATTTTAAGATCGTAAAAGGCAGATACACGGTGCAGCCGTGTACCTGCCTTTTTTATGGTATACCGGAGTAAAAAGCAGTATCGCCCGAGGACTTCGTTGATACTGCTTTTATGATTATTGCGCGTAGCGAGCCATCCAAGCAGCCTTTGTCATTACGTTTACGTGCTCAACTCTCACCTCGTTCATAAGAGGCACCGGCACATCGTTGAAGGTATGGTGATACTCAAATCCCAGCTTTTCCTGCACACGCTTTGATTTCTGATTTCCGTCGTAATAACCGCACCAGACTACATTCATTCCGAGTTCCTCGAATGCGTGACGAAGCAGCTCCGCCGCAGCCTCCGGCATGTAGCCTCTACCCCAGAAGGGCTTGCCGAGACAATATCCAAGCTCGCACTCATCATCGTGCTCGGTCATATCGGTATCCTTACCGAGCTTTAGCTGTATCGTGCCGATAGCACGGTTGTTCTCCCTCTCGCAGATAGCATAGCACTCGGCCTTTGAAAATACCGTTTTGATAACGTTGAGGCTCTCCGCTAAATCCTTGTGAGGAGGCCAGCCGGCTATCGGGCCGACATCCGGCGAGCTTGCGAATTTGAAAAGATCCTCCGCGTCGCTCTCGTCCCACCGACGCAGTATCAGGCGCTTTGTTTTAAGTATCATTTTATCATCTCCGAAATCATATTGCATTGTATTACACTACCGCAACGCAAAGCAGCAAATATCCCTCACGTGCATCTCTACCTCCGCGCAGCACAATCGCATAGCGCTCCCATCGCGAATCAGCTAAATGCGGTATCGTTAAATCGAGGATACACTTTGCGCGCATCTCTACGGACAATGGTATCTCAATTCCACTGTGAATCTGCTAAAAGCGGTATCGGTCGCCTTGCGCACAGCCTCTACCGCCGCGAAGTAGCACATATTCCGACAGAATCGTTTGCAAATACCGAAAAAGAGCTTTAAAACTTGCATTTCAAAGCTCTTTTAGTACCGTCTTATTTTACAATTACCTTTTTGAAGTTCTTCTTTCCACGACGAACAAGCACACCGTCTCCCTCGAAGTCGCTTCTCGGATAAGCAGCCTTAAGATCGCTTACCTTTTCGCCTCCGACCGAAACTCCGCCCTGCTCTACTGCGCGGCGAGCCTCAGATCTCGAGGGGCAAAGGCCGGCAGAAACAAGCAGGCTGATAACGTCGATCGAGCCATCGGTGAAGCTGTCGTCGCCAAGCTCCTCTATCGGAGCATCGGCTCCGGTTCCGCTGACGAACAG
>CAZSUR010000124.1:0-4530 GCA_964610075.1 uncultured Lachnospiraceae bacterium | reverse complement strand
CGTGACAAAGGGCGAATTCAGCATAACCGTTCGCGACGACAGAGACGTAGATCTTTGGATCGCAGAGTATGCGGCTGACGTATGGGGTCAGCTCGGCTTCAACGTTAAGGTAAACAAGGTAAGCCCGAAATCGTACAGCGAAAACGATTACGACCTTGTAAGAGACAGATATTTCGAGGCGTACGAGTCCGGTGATTTCGACGTTATCGCGATAAACTATCAGATGCTGTCGGTAGACGCGTTCCCGACGCTTGCTCAGTTTGCAACGAACTTTGCCGGCGGAGCTATGGACCTTACCTCCACCGATTTCAGCGTAGTTCCTCACAACACCGGATACGACAGCGATACGTATAACGAAATAATCGAGCGTGCATTTGCCGAAAAGGACAGAAAGGCACGTGCCGACATACTGCACGAGGCTGAGGCTCAGCTTATGCAGGATATGCCGATAGCTCCCGTTGTCGTTTACCGGAACGCATATGTAAAGAAGAGCGCTCTGTCGAAGCTTGATGACGATTTCTACGGAAACCGTATATTCACCAAGGCTAAACTGAAAAACTACAAGGATTACGAGACCACAGAAGCCGCAGGCTGATGATCGGGGCAATCGCATAAACAATAATTGCACCACACAAGGGCGGGGCTTCCGCCCTTGTGTTTTTCTCGCCCGGAGGCGAGATAGTATTTTTCCGAAAGGACGTTATTTTGAATGTTGGCACCGCTTAAGGATAAAAACGATATAAAAATTTTTATACTGTATCTTATGCGCCATATAAACTATCCTCTTGACTTTGAAAGCATAAACGAGATCGTTGTGCAGGACGGAGTCGTCGGATATTTTGATTTTGCCGAGTGCTTTGCAGAGCTGCTTGACACCGGTAACATTGAGGAGATATCCGATAACGGTGAGGATTATTATAAGATAACCGAGCAGGGCATACACGTTGCGGACAACCTTGAAAGCAAGCTGCTTGGTATGCTTAAGGATAAAAGCCTCAAGAGTGCGTTGCGTCTGCTCTCCTTTAAAAAGCGCGGAGCCGAGATACGTTGCACTCACGAGGAGCTTGACGACGGCAGCTTCCTTGTGAACTGCGTCGTTATGGAAAAGAAGGTTGAGCTTTTGAACGTCAAGCTGAGAGTGGATAACCGCACGCAGCTTGAAAAGATAAAGTATAATTTCAACGATAAGCCCGAGGTGGTATATCGTGGAGTTATCGCTCTTCTTTCGGGTGACGTCAACTATTTGATATATTGACGAATGCATCGGAACGATATTAAAAAAGCAGCACTTTGCGTAAATTCTATTTTTGTTATAGCATTTTGGTGTCGTATGTCGTGAAATGTCGAAAACAACACAAAAACTACATAAAAATTTGTGCAAAACGGAAAATATTTTTTCCGTTTTTTTAATGAATTTTAAAAAAAACTTGACAATTTCGCATTAAGTGGTATAATAGGTAATAGATTCGGGCGGGAGTAGTGAATTGTATTGGAAGAAATGAACAGCAAAGCAGAGACGCCGCAGACTCACGACGAGTACGCAAGGCTTCTCATTCGCTATCGACCGCTTGTGGATTCTATGGCGGAGAAATATGCCGCGCTTGCCGAAATGTCGGATGCGGATCTCGAGGATCTGCGACAGGAGGGCAATATCGCGCTGTACAATGCCATGGTGTCGTACGATCATTTGCAGGATGAGGTCACCTTCGGGCTTTACGCGAAGGTGTGCATACGCAATCGTATGATATCCGTTCTCCGGAAGCACAAAAAGGAGGACGAGGTCTCGTTTGACGATGCAAACTGGGATTCCGATCCCGAAAAACAATTGATTGATTGGGAAAATTATCGGATCGTGATGGATGCGGTGGATAATTGCCTGACCGATTACGAAAGATCGGTATTCAGACTCTATCTGCAGAACAAAAAATACAGCGAGATCGCAAGCGAGCTTCAAGCAAACGAAAAATCGGTCGCAAATGCGCTGGTGCGTATCAAAAAGAAATTGAAGGGAAAGCTTTAAGCCTACCTTTGATATATATGCCCGAGTAGCTTAATGTAGAGCGTTTTCAAAACAAAAAGGTTTGGTAAAGGTGACGGTGACAATCCGTCTTGGGGCAATTATTAACCAATTTTTAAAGCGAGGTAAAAAAATGTACGAAGACAAGATTCTTAAGTGTAAAGACTGCGGTGAGGAGTTTGTATTCACAGCAGGTGAGCAGGAGTTCTATGCTGAGAGAGGCTTCCAGAACGAGCCCCAGAGATGCAAGCCCTGCCGCGATGCAAGAAAAAATGCCGGCAGACCTCAGAGAGAGCTGTTTACAACCACCTGTGCAAACTGCGGTAAGGAAGCAAAGGTTCCTTTCCAGCCCAGCAACGACAGACCGGTATATTGTAGCGAGTGCTTTGCTGCAATGAAGGAGCAGTAATTTACAAGGCTGACATATCCGTGTGCGGAAACGCATGACCGATCCAACTTCGAAAGAGATATTTGTATCCCTTGAAAGCCGTACCTTTTTGGTACGGCTTTTCTTGTTGCAAACGTTGATATTTTCGTAAAAACCCGTTTTTTCAATAGATTTTTGTGCGTATTTGATAAAAATACCAAAAAAATTATGCTACTCGTGATATGCTGTATGCATTTTGTAGAAATCTTTGAAATATACTTGCAATATCGATTTTGATGTGGTATAGTATTACAAAGATAAATTTATGATTTCAAGTGAATGGGTAATCGATATGAACTTCAGTACAGTGTTTATGGTCATAATTATTTACGCTATTGTGCTATCTCTAGTGAAGGTGATAGGGAATAGCGTTAAAGTTGATGCCATAAACAAAGCGGAATGTCTTTAATTTGTACCGGGGTCGGAATAGATACTCACGGAATTATTAGATGCATATTAGGCTTTTGGACCTATGGTTAAGACTTTAACCGTAGGTCTTGATTTTTTTCAGCCGAAAATAAGAGGAAAGGATCTTTTTTATGAAGTTGACAGGAGCACAGATTTTGATCGAGACCTTGCTTTCCGAGGGCGCGGATACCGTGTTCGGATATCCGGGCGGAGCGGTGCTTGATATATATGATGAGCTTTACAAAAACTCCGATCGCATACGGCATATAATCTCCGCTCACGAGCAGGGAGCCGTTCACGCGGCGGACGGATACGCAAGAACCTCCGGCAAGCTCGGAGTGGTAATATCTACCTCCGGCCCCGGTGCCACGAATCTTGTTACCGGAATAGCTAACGCGTATCTTGATTCGGTTCCGCTGCTTGCGATAACCGGAAACGTGTCGAACTCACTTATAGGCAGGGACAGCTTCCAGGAGGTCGACATCGTCGGCATCACCCTCCCGATAACGAAGCATAATTATGTCGTGAAAAAGGTTGATGAGCTTGCCGATATCATACACGAGGCTGCAAGAATCGCACAGACCGGCAGACCCGGCCCTGTGCTTATAGATATACCGAAGGATATACAGGTCAGCGTGACCGATTATACTCCCGTCGAGCCTTATGCCATAGAGGATATGTCCCGTTATACTGAGGACGAAATCGAGTCGGCGGTTGCCATGATAAATGAAAGCAAGCGCCCATACATCTACTGCGGCGGCGGAGTGGTATCCGACGACGCGGGAGATGAGGTCGCAAAGCTCTCCGAGCTTATCGACGCTCCGATAGGCTTCAGCATGATGGGCTTGTCGGCTGTTCCCTCCGATTTTCCGGCAGCGCTCGGAATGTCGGGTATGCACGGCAGATATGCCTCGACTAAGGCTAAATACGATGCGGATCTTATAATCGCGCTCGGTGTCAGATTCAGCGACCGAGCTACCGGAGACAAGAGCAGATTTGCAAGAGGCGCGAAGGTCATCCACGTCGACATCGACCCGGCGGAGATAGATAAGAACATCCCCTCGACGCTCGGAATATTCGGAAGCATTAAAAAGGTATTGGGAGATATAACCGATCGTCTTGCTCCTACCTCTCGTCCCGATTGGAAAAAGCACGTAGACGAGCTCAGAAGTTTTGAGGCGGAAAATGCTCCCGACATTTGCGGAAAGGGCGACGTTATGCACCCATACCGCATAATCGACATGGTGCGTGAGCGGACGGCGAACGGTACGCCGATAGTTACCGACGTCGGACAGCACCAGATGTGGACGGCTCAAAGATATCGCTTCGATACACCGCGTACCTTCGTTACCAGCGGTGGACTCGGCACGATGGGCTTCGGAATGGGAGCTGCCATCGGCTCGTGCGTAGCTACGAAAAAGAGAACGGTATTGTTCACCGGAGACGGAAGCTTCGGCATGAACCTGAACGAGATGGCGACCGCCGTTTCGCAGAATCTACCTCTTATTATAATAGTTTTGAACAACGGAGTGCTCGGCATGGTGCGCCAATGGCAGACCAAGTTCTATGAGCGCCACTACTCCGAGACCACCCTTAACAGACAGACCGATTTTGCAAAGCTCGCCTGTGCATTCGGAGCCGTGGGCTTGCGAGCCTTCGGTGAGGATGAGTTTAAGGC
>CAZSUR010000123.1:0-4669 GCA_964610075.1 uncultured Lachnospiraceae bacterium | reverse complement strand
AATAAACTTGTGAATATCGTCGTCCTTTATCTCAATACCGAACTTCTCCTCGCAAAGAAGGATCATGTCGGCAAGCTCAAGCGAATTAAGTCCGAGGTCGTTTATAAGCTCCGCCTCAACGGTAATTTCATCTGCATTTACCTGCATATCGTCTACAAGTATCTTTTTGACAGTCTCAAACATAGTGTTAACCTCCCAAGATTAAATCTTATATCTTTTGATTTTTTTGGACGTGGTTTTCTCAAACTCGACATCCTTTATTTCCAAACCGCGTATCTGCTTGTATACCGGCAGATCACGATTAAGAGCCGTTAATTCTTCCTTCACGGCAGCATATATCTCGTCGTGCGAGGAGGATGCGTACTTATCCTGATTCGGATAAACCACCGCTGTTATAACGGTCTCGCCTCCGTCGCTGTCGCGTCCGACCACGGCACACTCCTGAACCGAGTCGAGAAGCATCAGCTTTTCCTCAAGCTCCTCCGGGAATATATTCTTTCCGTTACTGAGTATTATAACATTCTTCTTACGTCCGGTTATAAAGATATATCCGTCGCTGTCAACATATCCGAGGTCGCCCGTACGGAACCATCCGTCTTCGGTGAACACGTCGCGTGTAGCTTCCTCGTTTCTGTAATAGCCGAGCATGACGTTATCTCCGCGCGCAAGGATCTCTCCGACGTCGTCGAACTCATCCGTGCGGTCTATCTTGACCTCGCAGCAGCCTACCGGCAGACCGACCGAGCGGAATCTGCTGTTCTTCACCGTATTGACCGAGATAAGCGGCGAGCACTCGGTTATTCCGTAGCCCTCAAGCACGGTTATGCCGAAGCTTCTAAAATCCTTTATTATCTTCGGATTAAGCGGAGCTCCTCCCGAAACGATTATCTGGAGACGTCCGCCGAACGCCGACAGAATGTCGGAGAACAGCTTTTTGCGAAGATCCACGCCTACCTTAAGCATGGAATCGCTTATCTTCATAGCCGCCTTTACCTTCGAGGTAATTCCCTTCTTCTCTATCTCCGACCAGATGCGTTTGTGCATCGTCTCAAGGAAGAGCGGAACGAGCGCGAGGATCGTCGGCTTGTATTTTGCAAAGTTTCTCATTACGTTCTTGAGGCTGTCGTTGAGGCATATCTCAAGTCCGAGGTTCATCGCCGCAAAATGAGCGCAAACCATGTCGTATGAATGATGGAGCGGCAGAACATCGACTATGACCGAGTCGGTAGGCACGCGAAGTGCGTCGCACGAAGCGTTTACCGATGCGGCGATATTGTTCTGTGAAAGCATAACGCCCTTGCTCGTTCCGGTAGTTCCGGAGGTGAACATAAGAACGCTCATCTTCTCGCGATCAAGCTCCACATCAAGGAAGTCTCGGTTGCCGGCGCGCAGCTCTTCCTCTCCCATTTCAAGGAGCGAATCGAAGGATACGACCTTCTCGAAGCTCATATCCTCGCCCTCGGCGTCTATCGGAATAAAATACTTAACGCCGGGCATACTGTCCGCCAATTTTATCATTTTGTTGTTAAACGAAGAAGTATATACTATGGCAACGATCTCGCTGAGATTGCCGAAATTCGCTATCTCCGCCTCGGTTATGTCCTTATCAAGAGGAACGATAACACCGTCGCCGCTGACAGTTGCAAAATAAGTAGTGATATAAGCAGGGTGAGCATCTCCTATTACGGCTACGTTCTTGCCCATGATACCGAGTTTTGCAAACGCAGTACCGAGTCGATTCATGTTTTCAAGGCTTTCGTTAAAGGTCAGCGTCTTTTCCTCGCCGTGCTCCTTATAACGATAAAGCACCTCGTCACCGAATCTTTCGCTGCAGCCGTACACAAGCTCTCTCAGATCTTTTATAAGTCGAAAATCAACCTGAGCTGCGGTTTTCTCTTTCATATTTTTTTAAACCCCCGTCAAAATCGAATCGAGAAAAATTCTATTTTGGTTAAAAAATCGGATTTTGTCAACATCTCAAAAGGTGAGCATACACACGATATTATATAAAATATTATGTGTTTTGTCAAGATTTTGTTTGCCGCGCCGCTGTGCAAGGCAGCGCAAGCCCAACCTCCGCCGACGCCCAGGGCACCGAAGCTGCAGCAATATACGCCCGTTTTTCGCCACACCGTGCACCAAAATCACACAAATCCACCGAGCTATTACCGAAACGACCGCCGTGCAACTCCGCGTTGTCTCACAGCTCTGCAACACCGCATAGACGCTCCACCTCGCAGCCGTCCCGAGAGTGCGAGCAGAGCCGATAATAACATTGCGGCTCGCACAACCTCGCGATATAAAGTCCCGATATGCATAGCTTAGCGCCGATTCGTTGAGAGTGCGAGCGTCATCGTCCGGATATACAAAAAACAAGCTGCACGTTTGTGCAGCTTGTTTAAATCATATCTACCTATCAACCGAGCTTTGCGGCACTGATCTTGATGCCGGGGCCCATTGTCGAAGCGATTACACAGCTCTTTATATACTGTCCCTTCGAAGCAGCCGGCTTAGCCTTGATTATAGCGCCGAGCAGAGTGTTGAAGTTTTCGGAGAGCTTTTCAACTCCGAAAGATGCCTTACCTATCGGGCAGTGGATGATGTTGGTCTTATCAAGACGATACTCGATCTTACCTGCCTTAGCCTCTGTAACAGCCTTAGCAACGTCCATTGTTACCGTTCCTGCCTTGGGGTTAGGCATAAGTCCCTTAGGACCGAGAACCTTACCGAGACGTCCGATAACGCCCATCATGTCGGGAGTAGCGATAATAACGTCGAAATCAAACCAGTTTTCCTGCTGGATCTTTGCAACGTAATCCTCAGCTCCTACGTAATCAGCACCTGCAGCCTCAGCCTCCTTTGCACGGTCACCCTTTGCAAATACGAGAGTTCTTACGGTCTTACCTGTTCCGTTAGGAAGAACGACCGCGCCTCTGACCTGCTGGTCGGCGTGACGGGAGTCAACTCCGAGACGTACGTGTACTTCTATTGTTTCATCAAACTTTGCCTTTGCTGTCTGGCATACGAGAGCCATAGCATCAGCGGGATCATAAAGTGTTGCTTTATCGACAAGCTTAACGCTGTCCTGATACTTCTTACCTTTGTTAGCCATTTTTCAAACCCTCCTACAATCAGTCAACAACCGTAATGCCCATGCTGCGAGCTGTACCCGCGATCATGCTCATTGCCGTTTCAAGAGTTGCCGCATTAAGGTCAGGCATCTTCGTCTCAGCGATAGTCTTTACCTGTTCCTTTGTGATGGAAGCAACCTTCGTCTTGTTAGGAGTTGCCGATGCTGTGTCGATTCCGCACGCCTTCTTGATAAGAACGGGCGCAGGCGGAGTCTTTGTGATAAACGAGAAGGAACGGTCAGCGTAGATAGTGATAACTACCGGGATTATAAGTCCCATCTGACCCTTTGTACGCTCGTTGAACTCTTTTACGAAGTTCATACCGTTAACACCGTACGGTCCGAGCGCGGGACCTACGGGAGGCTGCATGCTAGCCTTGCCGGCTTCGATCTGAAGCTTTACGTAACCTACAACTTTCTTTGCCATTTCAATTTACCTCCTAATGTGGTTATTTTCGGGAGAATAAGTGAAGTTTCCCCCCTCCCACTATGATCCGTTTCCGGATATTTAAACAGGCTTTATCTCCTGTTTTAAAGCAGCTTTTCTACGCTATCCGAATCAAGCTCGACCGGAGTTTCGCGGCCGAACATAGATACGAGCGCCATGATCTTTTTCTTATCCTCGGATATCTCGCGAACGATTCCGACAAAGCCCTTAAGCGGATCGGTCTTGATCTTGACGCTGTCTCCGACGTTATAGTCGAGAGTTATCGCCTTGACCTCGATTCCGATCGAAGCAACCTCGGCTTCGCTCAGCGGCACAGGCTTCGAGCCCGGGCCGACAAATCCGGTAACACCGCGGATGTTGCGAACGACGTGCCAGGTTTCATCGGTCATTATCATCTTTATGAGAACGTAGCTCGGGAATATCTTATTCTCGATCTCCTTATCCGGCACACCCTCCTCGTCCGATTTCTCGGTGACGACCTCGACCGGGATGCGAATATCCATTATCATATCCTGCAGTCCGCGGTTTTCGATTATCTTTTCCAGGTTAGCCTTTACCTTGTTCTCGTATCCTGAATAAGTATGAGCCACGTACCAATTGGGCTCGGAGCTGATTTCGTTGATATCGCTCATTTGATTAACTCCATTCGGTAAGGATTATATAAGTTTTCCGAGAGCTACAAGTCCGTTTGAAAAACCGAAGTCAAGCGTACATATTATAGCACTGCAAACTACCAGAACGACAATTACAAGGATGGTGCTGCGGATGGTCTGCTTTCTGCTGAACCATACGATCTTCTTCATCTCGCTCTTGCAGTCCTTGAAAAATTTTCCGATGGACTTAAACATTCTTTTAAGCGAAAACTTCTTTTCGTTTGCGGAAGCGCCTTTAGCCATAGCGTTTTCCTCCTTACTTAGACTCTTTGTGTACCGTGTGCTTGCGGCAGAAACGGCAATACTTTGTCATTTCGAGTCTGTCAGGGTCATTCTTCTTGTTCTTCATGGTGTCATAGTTTCTATGCTTGCATTCGCTGCATGCCATTGTGATTCTGACTATCATTTTAATACATCCGATATTCCGACGGCTTATTT
>CAZSUR010000122.1:0-4672 GCA_964610075.1 uncultured Lachnospiraceae bacterium | reverse complement strand
CCTCCGGCAGCGTTGGGTATTATCAGCTTTTCTATTCCGAGGAGCTTGAATACGCCTATCGGATATGCGGTCTGCCACATTTCCCAGCCCTCGTAGTAATGGAAGCGTCCGTTCATCATGAGCACGCGCTTGCCGCAGAAATCCCCGACGACAAGCTCACCCTTTTGATAGGATACGGTCGATACCGGGAAGCCCGGTATCTCGCCGTACGGGATCACCGTTCGGTTTTCGGGCAGCTCTGCCGCGTCCCCGAGTCCGCTTCCGAGAATTATCGCGACGGTCGGAATCTCTCCTCCGATACGCTTTGCTATATAATCCGCGCTCTCCGCGTATTTTTCAAGTCCTGCTTTTTCGAACATATTCTTATCCTTTCCTTGCGGCAGCCTGCCGTTATCCTAAAAATTCCTTGTATATCGAATCGTCCGGTATAAGCTCCGCCGATATCTCGGTCACGCAACGAAGCTTCTCTTTTAGCGCGCAAGCCTTATCGTAGTGCCGGCTTTCCGGCTCGATCATCGAGAGCAGCTCGAGCACCGGCTCCTTCAGCACGCAAAGGTCGTAGCCCATGCAGGAGTTTAGCTGTATATCCGCTCCCTTTGACGGAGGGATGATAGAGCTTATCTCGTTTGAAACGACACCGTCCCAATGCTCGAAGGTGTACTCGGGCGAGGCGCCTCTGAAGCGATAGTCGCGTACCAGCCGCCGCATGAACCTGACGTCGCGACCGCAAAAGAGGTGCTCGCCTACCGTTATATCGTCGCATACCGATATGAATATGCTCTTTGTCGGAAGCACCGAGAGAAGCGCCGTTACCTCAGGATATATCGCCTGTATTCCCTCGAAAAGGAATATGTCGTAATCGGATGCCGGGAAGGTGTAAAAGCCGACGCACTCGCTTATCGTGAAATCGAATACGGGGCAGTGCACCGTTCCGCCGGCGGTGATGTCGGCAACACATTCCTCAAGCTGCGCCAGATTTATTGCGTTTACCGAGTCCATGTCGATATTCTTGCCGCTTCTGCGTGCGTCCTTTTCAAGCTCGCGCCGCGGACGGAAGAAGTCGTCAATAGATATGGTGCGGACTCTCGCTCCCGACTTCTCAAGATCGCAAAGCAGCTTGTTTGCCGTCGTGGTCTTGCCCGAGCAGCTCGGCCCGGACAGCGCGAGAAAGCGGAGGTCACGCTCGGCTATAAGCTCGGCCGAGACCTCGTCGAGACGGCGATGGAAGCTCCGCTCACATTCAAGGACGAAGCGCTTATGCTCTTGTGTGTCGTTTGGGTTCAGGTTTGGTAATATCATACGATACCGTGTTCCTTGAAAAAGTTTTTTATCTGCTCTGTGCAAACAGTTTCATCTTGTTCGGTTTTTAAATATTCATATGGATATTTCGGGGTAAATATTCGCTTTATATCCCTGCCCTTGCCGGCAACGAGCTTTGTCGAGGCACCGGCTCCGACAGCAAATATCGAATGTACCTCCTCCATTATGAGCACGTTGTATATGCCCTCCTTTTCGGGGAGCGAGAAGCCGACGTTTTCAAGATTGCCCTTGGCATTCTTTTGGCGGTACATATAATACGGAAAATATCCCGATTCGGTCGCTCTCTGCCTTACGTAGTCGACGCAGAGCGGAACGTCTCCGCCTCCGAGCGAGTATATGTTTTCGTCCGAGTGGAGTATATCCGCCGCTCTCTTGACGCAGAAGGTGTGGCAGGTGAGATTGTCGGGAGATAGGCGAAGTATTTCGTCGACGGTGTGCTTGAAGCTGTCGAGGTCGTCCCCCGGAAGCCCGGCTATTATGTCGGTGTTGACCGAGGGTATCCCCGATGAGCGCGCCAGCTCCCATGCGCTGAAGAAATCCCGTGCCGTGTGCGAGCGGCCGATGCGCTTTAGCACCGAATCATTTAACGTTTGCGGATTTATGCTTATTCTGTCCACCGCAAGCGAGTGCATTATATCAAGCTTTTCCTTTGTTATCGTGTCGGGGCGTCCGCCCTCGACGGTGAATTCATACGGCTTATTCGGGAGCTGCTCGTTTATCGCGCAAAGCAGCGTGCTCAGCTCCGCAGGTGATAGCACGGTGGGCGTTCCGCCGCCGATATATACCGTGGAGACGCTCATCCCGAGCTCGCGGATCAGCGAAAAGGTCGCTTTTATATCGGATATCAGCCTTGTAAGATATTCGGGTATGAGCGAGAGCAGCCGCTCGGTCGAATAGGAAACGAACGAGCAGTAGGAGCAGCGGCTCGGGCAGAAGGGTATCGAAACATATACGCTGCATGATGCGGGCGGAAGCGAGGCTATAAGACGCTCCTCGTTCTGCGCCACCTCGACCGCGAGCTCCGCCTTTTCGGGGGCGAGCATATATTCTCTGCGCAGTCGGGATATAGCGGCATCGGCACCCCCCTCCTCGCGCAGCATGGTTGCCGCTACCTTTGCCGGGCGCACGCCGGTCATCATACCCCAGGGAGGCTTGAAGTCGAAGAAGCTGCTCCCCGCCTCGAACATCGCGGCTCCGCACGCAAGACGGCAGGCCTTGCGATAGCTCTCGCCGTGCGAGAGGGTGTGGCTTCCCACTCCGACGGAGGTCTTGTCGCCAAGCGATATCCTTGCCGTCGCAGTTAAGGTATCCCCGTCCTCGCTTACCGAGAATTCGACGCGCGGTATTGTGGGGGAGTCCTCCTCGTCCTCCGGAAACTTTGCTCCCGGAAAGAAGGTCAGGCACAGATTTTGCGCGTCGTATAAATTTACCTTTTCATCTGTTATAAGCTTCATCGGTATACCAAAAATCTTTCAGCGAATTATTTTTTAAGCGCGTCCGAGTCGAGAACTATCGTAACCGGACCGTCGCCCGATATAAGGAGCTTCATGTCGGCTCCGAAAACGCCTGCCTCGACTACACCGGATGTCGTTCTTTCCTTCATTAGCAAAAGGAAGCGACTGTAGAGCTCGTTTGCCCTCTCCGGCTTCTCGGCTGCGGTGAAATCCGGGCGGTTTCCGCGCCGGCAGCTCGCGCAAAGTGTGAAATTCGACACCACGAGCACCTCACCCTCGATATCGTTTACCGAGAGGTTCATCTTTCCTCCGTCGTCCTCGAATATACGCATCCGCGATATCTTGTCGGCAAGCACGACAGCCTCATTCTCGGTGTCGCCCGAGACGACGCCGAGCAGGATCAAAAGTCCATTCCCTATGCTGCCTACCGTTGCTCCCTCAACCTCGACTGCGGCTGAGGCGACGCGTTGTATAACTGCTTTCAACTGTTTTTACCTCGTATTTTTATCAGCAGTAGCCTCTCGTTACGTTCTCAACGCACGGGATGGAGCGAAGCTTCGACACGATCGACTTGACGTGCTCGAGGTTCTTGCAGCCCACGGTGAGCTTTACAAGTATCGTTCCGTCCGGACGGTTGTTCGTATTTATGCCGAGAAGTGCTACCTTCATATCCGCCAATGCGGTGGTTATATCTGCTATAAGACGTATTGATGAGCTTGCGCTTACGTTTATCAGCGTCTCGAAGTTGTCTGCCGAGTGGAGCTGCTCGGTCTTCCAATGCGCGCTTACCCATCTGCCCTCGTTCTCCGGCTTTTGTCGGTTCAGCGTCACATTCGGGCAGTCGCTTTTGTGTATAGACACGCCGTAACCCTTTGTGATAAAGCCGACGATGGAATCGCCCGGCAGGGGATTACAGCATTTCGCAAACTTGACCATGCAGCCGTCTACGCCGTCGATGATAACTCCGCCGGTCGATTTTTTGTGAGTTATCGGCTTTGTCGGGATAAGGCTTTCTGGAGTGGGCGGAAGCTCGCTTTCGCTTAGCTTCTCGGTGCGGTCTATCTCGTCGCGAAGCTTTGTTGACAGCTTAGCAACCGTAAGTCCGCCGTAGCCCACGGTGTTGTAGAGATCCTCTACGCTCTGTATGCCTATGCGCTGTGCGACGTTTGTCAGTATCTCCTGCTTCTGGCGGTCACCGAGCGATTTTCCGAGGCGCTTGAGCTCGCGGTCGATCTCGATGCGACCGACAACGATATTCTCGCTGCGCTGCTCTTTTTTGAAATATTGGCGGATCTTGTTGCGCGCCTCTCCCGTCTTTACGATCTTCATCCAATCGCGGCTGGGAGCCTTGCCGGGAGCGGTCAGTATCTCAACTATCTCTCCGTTCGTCGGCACGCGGTCTATCGGCACTATCATACCGTTGATCTTCGCACCCACCCTGTGGTTTCCGACCTCGGAGTGGATGGCGTATGCAAAATCTATTACCGTTGCGCCGTTGGGCAGGGTGATTATATCTCCCTTGGGCGTGAACACAAAGGTATCGTCCTGGAGGATATCCACCTTCAGCGCCGAGATGAACTCGTCGGCATCCATGGTGTCCCCCTCGTTCTCGATAAGCTTTGCTATCCAGCTCAGCTTTCGGTCGAGATCCTCCTTGCTTTCAGCTCCGGATTTGTATTTCCAGTGCGCCGCAACGCCGTATTCAGCTATCTGATGCATCTCCCACGTTCTTATCTGCACCTCGAACGGGATGGCGTTTCTGCCGATGACGGTAGTATGAAGCGAGCGGTACATATTCGGCTTCGGGGTTGAGATGTAGTCATTGAATCTTCCGGGTATCATATTTAACATATCGTGTATGATACCGAGCAACATATAGCACTGCGCCTCGGTGTTTA
>CAZSUR010000121.1:0-4689 GCA_964610075.1 uncultured Lachnospiraceae bacterium | reverse complement strand
TGTATTATTTCAACACGAAGGAGCTTATCGACAACAAGTTCGGTACCCCCAATCCCATCCCGTTCCGTGTGGTAGACTCCAAGATCGGTCTGGATCTTGATGTCTCCGTTCGTTGCTCGGGAGTATATTCGTACAAGATAGCCGATCCGCTTTTGTTCTATACCAACGTCTGCGGAAACGTAACGACCGAATACAACCGCGAGGAGCTGGATAGTCAGCTTAAGACCGAGTTCGTCAGCGCTCTGCAGCCGGCATTCGGTAAGCTGTCCGAGCTTGAGATGCGCCCGAATCAGATCCCGACGCACTCGACCGAGCTCGAGGAGGCTATGAACGCCTCGCTTTCGGCAAAATGGGGCGAGCTTCGCGGATTGAAGGTTGTCAGCATCGCTCTCGGCTCGGTAACTCTGCCGGATGAGGATGCCGAAATGATCAAGCAGGCACAGCGCACCGCGATCATGCGCGATCCCACCATGGCTGCGGCGACCCTTGTCGGCGCTCAGGCGGACGCTATGAAGGCGGCGGCATCGAACGAAGCCGGAGCTATGACCGGTTTTATGGGAATGGGAATGGCTATGAATGCGGGCGGCGGTATGAATGCTCAAAATCTGTTCGCTATGGGTCAACAGCAGCAGGCTGCTCCTACAGCGCCGAGCGACGGCTGGAAATGCTCGTGCGGAGCTACGGTAAACGGTAAATTCTGTCCCGAGTGCGGCTCGAAAAAGCCGGAGCCGGTGCAGGCAGGTGCATGGAAATGCTCCTGCGGTGCGACAGCTACCGGTAAATTCTGTCCGGAGTGCGGAGCTCCGAAGCCTGCTGATACAGATGGCTGGAGCTGCTCCTGCGGTACTGTGAACAAGGGCAAGTTCTGCCAGAATTGCGGAGCTAAAAAGCCGGAGGGAGTACCTCAATACCGCTGCGACAAGTGCGGCTGGGAGCCGGAGAAGGGCACCACACCTCCAAGATTCTGTCCCGAGTGCGGAGATCCGTTCGACAACGGTGATATCGTAGGATAAGGGGTGGAAATGTGGGATTGTTCGATAAAAAATACTGTGACGTTTGCGGAGAGAAGATAGGACTGCTCGGCAACAGAAAGCTGGAGGACGGCAATCTCTGTAAGAACTGCGCAAAAAAGCTTTCCCCGTGGTTTAGCGAGCGCCGCCATTCAAGCATTGATGAGATAAAAACTCAGCTTGCATACCGCGAGGAAAACAAGAAAAAGGTGGAGTTATTTCGCGCAACTCGTACTATCGGTGATTATTGGAGGGTGCTTTTTGACGAAAACCATCGTTGGTTTACCGTTACGATGTCCTCCGCTCCCGAGCTGAAGGAGAATCCGGATATATTGGATTATTCCTCTATCACCGGAAGTCGGTTTGATATCGACGAGAACAGAAACGAGATCTACCGTCAGAACGCCGATGGCAAAAACGAAAGCTACGATCCGCCGCGGTACAGATATTCGTATAACTTTGATTTTGTTATAAACATAGATAATCCGTATTTTAACGAGATCAAATTCCGCCTCAACTGCGGCTCGGTCGAATACGAGCCGCAGCAGACGGTTCAGATATCGCTGTTCGGACGCTCGTTTACCAATAACGGAGCGAATCCCGAGAATTGTTACGATTATTGCAAATATCGCGATATGGGCCGTGAGCTTAGCGACGAGCTTGACCGTGCGCGCAGTGTGAGCAGCTCAAGCGTCGTATCCGAATTCCGAGCTGCCGCTCCGGCACCCTCCGGCGTAACGTCCGGAGGAGAGGCGTGGAGCTGCGCCGGCTGCGGCACGCAGAACTCCGGAAAATTCTGCGAAAACTGCGGAAGCCCGAGACCTGCATCCGCTCCGAGCGGATGTCCGAGCTGCGGCTGGAAGCCGGAACCGGGACAGAACGTGCCGAAATTCTGCTCGGAATGCGGCACGCAGATACAGCGATAAATGAAGGCTAAAATGATGCGCGTAACGGTACTATGTATGGCGGTGCTGTCAACTCTGTGCGGCACGCTCGGCTGTAGCCGAGAGCAGGAGGGAGCAAAGCACGGCACAGCCGAGCTTACGGCGGTATCCATATCCTGCGGACATATGGATCGCAGCCTAAGCTATTCCTTCTGGGCGCGCAGATCGGGTGAATCGTGGCTTTTTGACGCCGAATGCTCCACCGATCAGAACCAAACCGAAACAGTGCTTGAGTCGCAAGCTCTCGATGCCGATGACGTGAACGAGCTGATGACGATCCTTTCGCGCAACGACAGTATCGCGTATGCCGAGAGCTATCGCGCGACGAAAAAAGTATTATCCGCCGTGGATGAAACGACGTATAGCTTCTGCCTCACCTTTGAGGATGGCGAGCAATACGTGACCGATGACAGACAAGGCGAGCTCGAGGAGCTCTTTTACCGTATTGCGGAAAAATACGGTGAATAAATAAATAATAAATCAGAAACGGAGAACTAAATTATGGCTAACAAATGTGCAATATGCGGAGCCGAGGTAAACGTATTTCAGGCTCAAAAGCTGATCGATGGCAATTACATATGCTGCAAAAACTGTCGCTCGAAGGGATTTAAGGTGTTCGACTACGTACACGCAAATCTGTCGCAGGTGACCGCTCACATAGCGCAGGTCGAGCGCGGAACCAAGCTCTGGGAGCATTATTTCGTTCCGAAGCTGAAAGAAAAGGATAAGGAAAAGAAGCTTACGCGCATAGGCGGCAATTTTTACGTTGCACCCGATCTCGGACTTATGGCGTATACGCAAAACGATTATAAATTCTTCCTTTTCGGCAAAACAACGCGCGCTTGTGTCTATCGCATAGCCGATCTGCGCGATTATGACTTTGAGGTGCAGGAGAAGAAGACGAGCAACGGAGTGGAGAAGAAGGAATTCATCCGCGTACTTTTCGTAAATACCGAGGGAATGTACGAGTTCCTTGAGCCGACCAACTCCACGACCTATAAAACGTTCGTAAAGTATTTCGATAAGCTGTTCGGCATCCAGAAAACACTCGGAAACATGAAGAACACATGGAAAAATCAGATAGATGCGGTCAAGGGCGTGACCGAAGGCTTCAAGGCTGTTCTCTCCGGAGACGAGAATATGGAGGAGAAGGCGGCTGATGCAGGTGCTGCGCTTGATAAGATGCAGTACGGCGACCGCACCGAGCTTATAAAGAGAGCCGACGAGTCGCTCGCGGCATTTAACGGATAAAACGGCGATAGATCGCAAAAGGAGGAAGCTTTTTGAATACATTGCAGGAATACAAATGCCCTTGCTGCGGAGGCGCGATAGAATTTGACAGCAGCCTTCAAAAGATGAAGTGTCCTTTCTGCGATACGGAGTTTGACGTAGAAACGCTTGCCGGCTACGATGCAGATCTGCAGAACGATGCATCGGACGATATGCATTGGGAAACGGCGGCAGGCTCCGAGTGGCAGGAGGGGGAGGCGGACGACCTCCGCTCTTACGTGTGCAAGTCCTGCGGTGGCGAGATCGTCGGGGACGAGAACACGGCGGCTACATCCTGCCCGTTCTGCGGCAATCCGGTCGTCATGATGGGACAGTTCTCGGGAGCGCTCAAGCCCGATCTCGTGATTCCGTTCAAGCTTGATAAAAAAGCCGCAAAGGAGAACCTGACGCGACATCTTTCGGGCAAACGGCTGCTCCCGAAGCTTTTCAAGGATCAGAATCATATAGACGAGATCAAGGGAGTGTACGTTCCGTTCTGGCTGTTTGATACCGACGTTGACGCACAGGTGCGCTACCGCGCCACACGTGTGCGCAGCTGGAGCGACAGCAACTACAACTATACCGAGACGCAGCATTATTCGGTAAACCGAGGCGGAAGCATCGGCTTTTGCGGAGTTCCGGTCGACGGCTCGAGCAAGATGCCGGACGATCTGATGGAATCGATCGAGCCGTTCGATCTCGGTGAAGCGGTCGAATTTCAGACGGCATACCTTGCAGGCTATCTCGCGGATAAATACGACGTCGATGCCGAGCAGAGCATCGAGCACGCGAACGTCCGTGTGAAGAAATCTACCGAGGATGCGTTTGCCGGTACGGTGCAGGGATACGCTACCGTGCGTACCGAAAACAGTAATATCCGTTTGCACGGCGGAAAGGCGAGATACGCGCTGTATCCGGTGTGGCTGCTGAATACTACCTGGAACGGAAACAAATACGTATTTGCGATGAACGGTCAGACCGGCAAGTTTGTCGGAGACCTTCCGGTGGATAAAGCCGCCGCCACAAAGTGGACGCTCGGCTTGACAGCAGCACTCAGCGTTGCATCCTACGGCGTCGTCTGGCTTCTGCACCTGATAGGAATGCTGTAAAGGAGGGTGAAATAAATGAAAAAGAAAATATCTGTATTTTTGTTTGTCGTTGCCCTCTGCCTTTGCACGGTGATACCGACGTATGCGACCGAAGCCGACGGCTTCGCGGATGAATACTATCGCGTTATAGATATGGGAGAGCTGCTTTCGGAAAGCGAGGAGGCTGCGCTTATCGAGAAGCTCGACGAGATCAGCCTGCGCCAGAAGCTGGACGTGGTCGTTGCGACCACCGACACCCTTGACGGATATTCGGTAACAGAATATGCCGATCTGCTTTACGATAGCTGCAATTTCGGCTACGGAAGCGACAAGGACGGCCTTATGCTGCTTATAAGCATGGAGGATCGTGATTGGTAC
>CAZSUR010000120.1:0-4747 GCA_964610075.1 uncultured Lachnospiraceae bacterium | reverse complement strand
AAGTATTGCCGTAATGTGCCAAGCCCGTGATACCGCCGACGTCACAGGTAGTTCCCGTAACGTTCAGGTTAGAGGTGACGTTGCTTACGGTTTGATTTCCCTCGCCCATAAAGCCTACGACACCGCCAACGTACGTGCGGTATACTCCGGAATCAGCGTTTACATAGCTTCCTGCGTCTCCGTTTATGGTGACGTTCGTGATATCGCCGTATGCGTTCTTTCCGAGAAGTCCACCGACGTATGCGTATCCGTCAACCTTGATGAGACCGCTGAGCGTTATATTGGAATAATCTGCGGTATAAGGAGTTCCGGCGAGAACACCTACGTTAAGATGTCCCTTAACGGTAGCGTTCTTTATCTTGATGTTCTTGACCTCACCGAGATTGGTTCTGCCGAAGAAGCCAACGCTGTTCGCGCTCGCCATGTCTATGTTAAGGTTGGATATAGTGTGATTTCCGCCGTCGAAGCTTCCCTCGAAGGGCGTTGTATCGTTTCCTATCGGAGTCCATGCCTTACCGCCGAGATCAATGTCTTCGCTTAATGTTACCGACTTTCCGGTGAATTTAGAACCGGAATTAACGGCGCTTGCAAGCCAACGAAGTCCGTTTTCGTTCTGGAGGTCGTATGCTCCGCTCGCACGGAGAACGACACCGTCAGCGATAACGTAATCGCTTCCGACAGAGCCTGTGCAACCGATGATCTGTCCGTGCGACTCACCAACGAAGGTGTTTGCATCGTACATATCGTCGCTTGTATATTCAGCCGACTTATAGTCGTGTGTCTTGTCTACAATAATGGAAACGTCGTCTGCGACAACGCAGTTCTTGACATCAACATCGGTTCCGCAGTATCCTGCGATACCACCGAGATCGCGATAGCCGCGAATGGTCGTGCTTGTAACCGTACAACCTGAGATTCCGCCGGAGATCGAGCCTCCGCCGACATATCCGACGATACCGCCGGCCTTGTCGCCGTTATCCCAGCTGCTGCCGATCTGCTCTGCCGCAAGAGTAACGGTAGATTCGTGTACCGAGCAGTTTGTGATAGCAACGTTCGGGCAACTGTCTGCAACGTAGCCTGCAACGACTCCGCCCCAGTGATTTCCGCTTACATTCGCGTTGTAGAAGTTAAGATTCTTTACCGATCCGAGCAGGAATCCGAAGAAGCCTGCCTTTTCGCTCGATTTTACGGTCATGTTGAGTATCGACTTGCCGTTTCCGTCGAACGTTCCGCGGAAGATTTTGTTGAGAGCTCCTTCATCAGAGCGAACTCCTACCGGTATCCAATTATAACCCGAAAGATCAATATTGTCAATAAGTTTTATCGTTTTACCTTCATAATTTTGGTCATCAACGTTGACTGTCTTTGCAAAATATACAAGCTCGTCTGCGTTGCTGATGAGATATGTGTTCTCATCCTCCATATTAAGGAAGGTTGCGTCGGTATCATATGTATTGTCGATGCTGTCGCTTTCATATGTGTACTGAGTAGCAACAACGGTGATCGAGATACCCTCGATGGAAAGTCCCTGATACTCGTTTCCTGCCGTCTCCTTCATGTGACCGGAGATGGTGATAAGCGAGCTTTCGGATACGTCCGCACCGTCGGTAGCTTCTGAGCCTGCGGGAAGAAGAACTCCGTCCCAGCTGTCAAGGGGAGCTGCTTCGTTTGCGCCGTCCTTCATTACCGTGAATTCGATAGCTTCAAGGAGCTTCGCGTCGCCGTCGATACCGTTGATCACAACGTTGTATTTGAGCGCGAGATTGCCCTTGTTAACTATCTTGAACGAATCGAGATCGAAGGTAACGCCGGGCTCCCAAAGGATATCCTCGCTGCCCTCTACATCTCTGAACTTGAGGGTATCTCCCTCAAGTGAATTGCCCTCTACGTCGACGATGTCGACCTTAAGCTCTCCCGCCTGGATCTTGTTTACCGCAGTCGATGCCGTATCGGTGAACCATGCAAAGGTGGTACCAACAAGCATCGCAACGCACAAGAAGATAGCAAGAACGCTTGAAAGCAATGCGCGTCTTGTGGTTCTGCTGTTTGTCATTGTAATATGACCTCCGTAAATATTTTTTTGCCGGTACGTAGTGCCAATACTCTCCGCCGTACCGACAAAACGGAGGTATCAGGTTAAACTTATTGAATTATTCTGTCCCGAGTTAGGCAAATTCGCCAACAGAGAGGTGTTTAGTCCCCCCCCCCCGGAGCAAGAAACGCCGTTTGTGCAATATTCATAATTTCTTCCTCCTGTATCAAAGACTAAAATCGGGCTGCCTGCCCGGGCAATCGAAGGACACAAGCGTGAGTGCAAATCCGAGCATCATTGTGACAAGCACATCGTGGCATGGGTCAAATGCAGATGTGCAAGCACAAATGTGAGCTCAAGTGCATAAGCACACGCGTAACAAGTGCGCACGAGTGCGGATGCTCGATATCAAGCGCGCGATCGCAACGATCGTAAGCGCATGAGCGTGCTTATATCCTTTGATTGCCCCTCCGCGCGCAGCGGAGAGGAAAAGTTTGCGTAATAGTGAAGTCATCCGCACGAACGAATCAGCCTCACATGGAAGAAAACGGCTTAAGTCGTTCGTTCGATTATGGATATGGTAAAATATGAGCTTCATCGAGCGTTTTGCGCTCGATAAGAAGCGTTGGCGGCACCGCGCCGTGTTAGCTGCGTTAGCCTTATAACCGCATCCGTTCGGCTCGCGATATCGTGTGCAGGGCTTGTGCCCTCACGGATCACTCCGAGCGTCGAAGCAACACGTCAGCTAAAGCAATACATCCACCGAAGCGACATGTCAGCCGAGACAACGATCTCATTCACCACCCGATCCGCCGGAGCTCCGCCAAGCCCTCGGTCGGCGGCTGCCATCCCTCGGGCACGATATCACTCGTGCGGAGTTGTATCTCTCGGAGTTCTCGTCACTCTCTGCGTACCGGGCGCGCTCTGTGCTCGAGATGTTCCTTGTGCACCGGGCACACTTTGCGTTCGCGGTGCACTCTGTGCTCCGGTTGTACGCTGCGAGCCGCTACTCTCAAGCTGCGCTTTCATGCGGATAAGCTCGTCCATCATGCGGCGTGTTTCCGCGCGCTCTGCGTCGATCTTATCGCGCTCCGCTTTGAGCTCTGCCTGCTGCTCCCTCTTGTATTTACGGAACAGTACGATGCATCTGATTATCTCGGTCAGTATGAGTACGAGGAACGGAACGAATATGCAAACGATATATCCCTGCGTAGTTTTGAGGAACTGGAAAAAGGTTCCGACATTGGGAAGATGCGTCTGATACTTTCCGATAACGCAATTATACGTTACTATCGTGCTGTCGTCCGTGTCGGTCGTGGTACCGTAGGTTATAAATCCCGGCTTGCCCTCCGAGTTCACGGTAAGCTTGCGTATCTTATGCGTTACGGTCTCACCGAAGTTTTCGGTGTTCTGCGAGGTGTAGGATATGATGTCTCCCTCTTTTAGGGTCGCCGGGTCGACCTCCTTTACAAGCACAAGATCTCCGGCATCGAAATCCGTTTTTTTCATCGAGTCGGAAACTACTATAAACGCTTTGTAACCGAAGATGCTGCGATCGGCTCGATCGAAGGTGGATACGGACACAATGGTAAATATCATCATGCAGACGGCTATCGCCACTATGATCCACGTAATTATACTGCGAATTACGTTAAGCGCTTTCATTCGATCTCCTCCTTTTTAGAATATGATCTCCAGCGTCAGCTGAACAATCTGTCCGGATTATTCTTGGTCTGCGTAGCGTCTGCACACATCGTAAACGCAAGTCCGCTTCCCATAGCGGAATTTCCGGTGCTTTCGGGGAATTTGAAGAGCACCTCGAGATCCTTTCTCTCGTTCACACGAAGCACGTCATCGGCAGCCGAAACGTCGTCCGAGCCAAGCTCGCTCGCCGTGCCCGAATAGAGCACCTTGTCGCCGTCGATGATAGTTACCTCAAGCACGTCACCGAGATCTCCCGAAACATCGTCGAAATACAGCTTGTAATAAACGTCGTACGTGCTCTCATTTTCGATGAAGAATTCCTTTTTTACGGTCATTCCCGGCTCGAAAATGAATTCATGCTCTTGTATCACAGCCTTGCCGTCGTTTAGATTTATACCGATCTTTCCGGTGTGAAATATATTATCGTTCACCGAGATGACCTCGTAAACGAGTGCAAGTGTGGTTATTATAAGGCATACGGCAAGAAGTATTATTGCAACGATACCTGCCGCAAGCTTTTTTTCGGTTTTAGATTTAAGCATTTTTCTCATCCCTCTTTCGGCGCAGTACCATTATCAAAATAACACAAGCCGCACATAAGCCTGCGCTTGCAGCGAATATGATGGGGATCATATCGTCACCGGTCTGCGGCGCATCGTCGAGATTTTCCTTGCCCTCGACCCACCATTTGAAGTCGGCTGCAAGGCCCTTGTCCTGGTATTCGTTTCCGACTGAGGTATCAAGGTATGCGGTTATCTCGTAATAAAGCTCGTCGGTCACCGATTCGTCGGAGGACATTCTGTACGGAAGGCTCTCCGGCATCTCGCTCATAAGTCCGTCGTACAGCACTTCACCTGTGGTGAGCAGAACTATCTTCGAGCGCAGAACCTCGCCCAGCTTCTCGGAGCCGGGATGTATATCCGTTCCGAAATGCAGGATGATATCTCCGTGATAGGATACGTTGACTCTGAAATACCCGGTCTCGCTGTCGCCGGGGAACATATTGCTTAC
>CAZSUR010000119.1:0-4748 GCA_964610075.1 uncultured Lachnospiraceae bacterium | reverse complement strand
AAAAGCACCAAACGTGCAAAAGCAAATTTGTACTATTAGTCAAAAGTTGAGCTGCGGCTCACCGCGCGAGCTTCTCCACCTCGTGCAGGAGCGCCTCGCGCTCGTTTTTCATCTCTGCCGCCGCGGTCTTGCGGAGCAGAGCCTGCAGCATCTCGCCCACAGCCTTTCCTTTCACACCGAGCGCCTTTATATCGTCACCGGTGATACTCAATCGCGAGATGTGAAAGCATATGTCCTCGTCCTCCGCAACCCTGCAAACATTTAGGCGCAGGCGCGAGAGCTCGCACGGCTCAAGCATACCGTATGCCGCTCGTATCTCCGCCGCACGGAGGAATATCTCCGGCGCGTCCGTCCTTTTTATATCCATAAGTGCGAGCCCGATATCTCTGTCGGAGGACGGGAGCGGCGAGCCGAACGCCGCGCTTATATCCAACACATCTTTTATCGTTTTATTATCAAATCGAAGTGCCGCCAGCGTCTCCCTTGACGAATCGCGCGCAAATAGTGCCGCGAGCCTGAGCGTTCTATCGCACTCGAGCGATGATATCGCTCTAAGTGTCGCAGAGAACGAGCTATCATCCGCGCAGAACGCCGCGCAGGGCACGACCTCCTCGAATACCTCTCTGTATCTGCAAAGAGAGAGCGGCACCGCTCCGCAAACGAGCTTTATAAGCTCGTCGCGCTTGCGCTCCGCGGAAATAAGCGAGAGCCTGTGGCGCAGCTTAATTATCGCCGCCGACGTTTTTTCGTCTATATCAAAGCCGAGCACCGATGAAAACCGAAGTGCCCGCATTATTCGCAGGGCATCCTCGGAGAAGCGCTCCTCGGGCGAGCCGATGCAGGAGATAACACCTTTCTCGAGATCCGCCATACCGTTCTGCGGATCGTGCAACCGGCAATCTACGTCGAGAGCCATGGCGTTGATCGTAAAATCACGGCGACACAGATCTTCGTTGAGCGACGAGGTGTAGCTGACCGAACCGGGATGCCGCCCGTCGCTGTAATCGCTGTCTATACGATAGGTGGTTATCTCAACTATCCCCTCGGAGCAAACGACACCTACCGTGCCGTGCTTTACGCCTGCGGTAACGACACGCTCGTCCCGAAAAACCGAAAGAAGCTGCTCGGGCGTAGCGGAGCTGCAAAGATCCCAATCGCTCGGCTCCTTTGCGAGCAGTATATCGCGCACGCAGCCTCCGACGGCGTACGCCTCGTATCCGGCGTCACGCAGCCTGTGCATAAGCACCGACACGTACGGCGGTATGCAGTTGTAAAGTGCCGCGGATACGTTCATACCGGTCTCCATCTCCTTAAAATAAAAATATCCCGCCGAGCCGTGTGAGCCATAGATTGAGAACCCGCTCCCAGCAGGTTGGTGCCCTCTCCGTACGATCGTGCTACCAACATCTCCGTGTCTCGGTGACAAAGCAGCGAGGCGGAGGAGGTCTGCATACCCCAAATACAGAAGTCAGGCTCCATTTATCTCTTGTAGGTTCAAAAATATGGACTAATCACGAACTAAGCAGGTATATTTTAATGCTGTAATAATATTATATGCGAAAAAGTCGCGTTTGATACCGACCTATCGAACGAAATCGGGTCAAGCGTCCTCTCCGTCATAGTCTATCTCGGAAAACAGCTCGTCGTCAAAGATGTCCGCGATCTCATCGAATTCGTCGTCATCGTCGATGGTAACAAGGATCTCCTCGCCATCATCATCGGTATCAAGCTTGAGGATCACGTATTCGCCCTCCTCACCGATGCTGTCGTTCTCGGGGGTAAGCGCGTAGTATTGGCTTCCCTCGTGCTCGAGCGCGCCGATGATTGTGAACTGCTCCTCGTTGCCCTCCTCGTCGGTCAGGGTAACTATATTATCCTCTTCAAAAATTTCATCTGTCATGATATATTATCCTCCGTGATAAAAAGCTGTTATATATTATACGTTACAGATTCCGTTTATAGAATCACACGACCGCGACACCGCGGCTTATATTTCACTCTAACATGATACCAAATTTATCAGTCTGTGTCAATAATGATTTGCGTATCCGCAGGAGTTTCGGGCGCATATCAACGCAAATTTCACGCGGAGCGCGAGCGCTGTGCACCCGACCGAGCGTGCGAGCGCGGAGCGCACAGCCTCACGATATAAAAGACTTTATCACCTCTCCGGCTATTATAAAGCCTGCCGTCGCCGGCACAAAGGATATCGAAGCCGGAGTTCTCGCGCCCGTTTTGCGCGGCTCCTCGCTGCTTGCAAGCACACGGCAATGCCGTATGCCGCGCGAGCGCAGCTCTCGGCGCATGACGCGAGCAAGCGGACAGCCCGAGGTTTTGTATATATCACACACCGAAAAGGCGGTGGGGTCAAGTCGGTTTCCCGTTCCCATGCAGGATATTATCGGAATATCAGCCGAGGTCGCCGATTCTATCAGCGCGAGCTTTGCCGTCACGTTGTCTATCGCATCAACGATATAGTCGGGCTTAGCCGAGGCTATTATCTCGCCGGCGTTATCCACGGTAACAAACGTAGCGAGCCCCGAGGCAACGCACGCCGGATTTATCGACAGTATGCGCTCTGCCGCGCACTCCGCTTTGAGTCTGCCAACGGTATCTGTCGTCGCAAGGAGCTGGCGATTGAGATTCGACTCGGCAAAGGTATCGTGATCAACAACGGTGATCCTGCCGATACCGGCACGCGCAAGTGCCTCGATGACCGCACTTCCGACTCCGCCGGCGCCGAGGACAAGCACGTGCTTGCCTGCAAGCACGCCCGTTGCGTCCTCACCGATAAGAGCGTTCTGCCTTGATTGCCACTCCATAATATCCCGTTCTCCTTTATATATTCATAAGCAGCTTTGCTATATTGAAATAGGTCAGCACCGCGACCGAGTCGATTATCGTTGTCAGTATCGGCGCCGCCATTATGGCAGGATCGAGCTTCAGCTTCTTCGCGAGTATGGGGAGCACACAGCCGAGCAGCTTCGCCGCCGAGGTCACCACCATAAGCGTTATCGCGAGCACGGCGATAAGCGCAAGCTTCTGATCCATGCTGTTGTACATTATAAACACGCGCAGAGCTGTTATTATCGCAAGCACGCAGCCGGACATAAGTCCGATACACAGCTCCTTTCGCATCGCACGAAGTATATCCTTTGTTTTTATCTCGTTCGTCGCGATGCCGCGTATTATCATAGTCGAGCTCTGTGAGCCGCAGTTTCCGCCGGTATCCATCAGCATAGGGATAAACGCCACAAGTATCGGGAGCGCGGCGAACGCTTCCTCATATTTCGTTATAAACATACCGGTAACGGTAGCGGACAGCATCATAACGAGCAGCCAGACTATCCTCTTTTTGAAATGCGTAAACGCGGAGGTATTAAAATACGACTCCTCTATCGGCTCCATCGCCGCCATCTTGGCGAAGTCCTCCTCCGCCTCCCGATCGAGCACCGCCATTGCATCATCGACGGTCACAATGCCGACAAGCCGCCCCTCGTCGTCGACTACCGGGAGCGCAAGCAGATCGTATCGCCTGAGCTTTCCCGCAACCGCCTCTCTGTCCTCATGCGTGTGTGCCGATATTATATTCCGCTCACAAAGCGTGTCAAGGCTCGCCGTCGGATCTGCGAGAAGCATATCCTTTACCGTAACTATGCCCAAAAGTCGACGGGACGGGTCGGTTATATAGCAGGTGTATATCGTTTCCTTTGCCGTTCCGACGCGCTTTATCTTCTCAAAAGCCTCCTCTACCGTCATGCCTTCCTTGAGCGAGACATATTCGGTGGTCATGATGCTTCCGGCCGACTCAGCCGGATAGTTTAACAGCCGATTTATCTCGCCGCGTCGCTCAGGCGAGGTGTTTTGGAGGATTCGGTAGACCGCATTTGCCGGCATCTCCTCGATAACGTCAACGGCATCGTCTAAAAACAGCCGATCGAACACGAGCTTTACTTCCTCATCGGAAATGTTTGAAAAAAGCTGCTCGCGCTCGCTTCGATCAAGCTCGACAAAGGTCTCCGCCGCCGCATCCTTCGGGAGCAGGCGGAATGCGAGCAGCATATCCTCCTTGTCAAGCTCCTGCAGCACATCGGCAAGATCGCAGGGATTAAGCTCTTCTGCAAGCTCCCTGAACTGCGACGATCTTCTTTCTGAAATAAGTGCTTTTGCCTTTTCGATAAGCTCCAAATTCTGCATATTGTATCACTCCTTTTGAAAATAATAAAAACAGACCCGCTTTTTATTTCAGGTCAAAGGAGGTATGTACAATAAGAGCACCGTACGTATTAAATTATACTGCCGCGTGTCTAAAAAGCAGGGGAAGCCATAAGATGTCTCCCTGCGATATTCGCGTTCGTTAATTTAATTGTAGATCGGTGTCGCTTACTGCCTGCATTACCTTCCGGGGACATCTTCTTCACCTCTTTTTTAATGATTTGGGGCTCTGCCACACATATTATATTCCTTTGCTCTGCGTTTGTCAACCATTTGCGTACGAAGCTTTGACCGGCTCACAAGCAAGCACGCTAAGAGACAAACACAGCCTCGCGGCGAGTTTGACGAGGCAAAGGCAAGTGTTAATGCAAGCTTGCGAGCAAGCCTCGCGATGTGGCGGAAATAAGCTTGTGGGCGGAGGCTAAAGCGAGCTTTGATACAAGCTTACAGGTGAGCCTTGTGGGCGAGGCGCAGACAAGCGCGCCGATTCAGCTCAAAGCCGCCAAAGCACGCATCCGATAGCGGCTCGGCAT
>CAZSUR010000118.1:0-4750 GCA_964610075.1 uncultured Lachnospiraceae bacterium | reverse complement strand
GCCTGCGATCATGGCAAAGCTTCCGGCTCCGACCTTGGCTGTGGGAGATACTACCACCTCGGTATCAAGCGGATGGAACTTTCTGTTCGCGTTCTTGTACGGCTCCTGGATGCGTCTGACGCTCTCGACCATATCAAGCGAAGAAAGCAGGTCTATGTCTATCGCGGTCGTGTCTCCGACAAGACCGATGATCGTAGAATGTACTCCGCGTGACAGATGTATGCCGAGATTCTTTTCTTCAAGCCAGGACGTGAGCTGACTCATCTGCTCTTCGGTTGCATCCTTTTTCAAAATAACTATCATTTTTAATACCTCAATCTTTCTTCTGTTTTACTACGCATGATAAAGCGATCGCGAAAAAGAAAAGTCTGTGGCCGTTTTCACCACAGACTTTAGTGTCATATCGAAATCATCTTTTGCCGGCGTTATCTGCCGAATGATTCGTTTGCGGTGAAACGGAAAGAAGCCTTACCCATAAAATAATAAGTAAAGCTAAAGTATTCACCTGCAAACAGCTTGTTCATCATAGCAAAAATACCTCAAATAGGTTTGTTGTCTGTTATTATAGCACCGGCATCGGCTTTTGTCAATATTATTTTTCCGCATTTTGCGTATTTTTATCGGCATATTCTGCGTTTTATGCACGATTTATTCATCTAAAGCTCGATAAGCTCGGAAACGGTCATGAATCTGTACCCATCCGAAAGCAGCCTCGGTATAAAGCTCTCGAGCGCCTCGGCGGTATGGCTGCGCGGAGAGACGTAGTCATGGCAGAGTATGATATCTCCGCTTTTGACCTTTTTTACGACCGAATCACATATTCGTCCGGCTGAAACTCCGCGCCAATCCTCGGTATCGAGTGACCATATCACCGTGTGATAGCCCATTGCGCCCGAGGCATCCCTCACCGCATCCGAATATCTCCCCTCGGGTGGCCGAAACAGCACCGGGCGGATGCCCACCGTGTCTTGCACGAGCTGCTCGGTGCGGCGGAGCTCTCCCATAAGCGTAGCCTCGTTCGCCCCGGCAAGGGAGAGATGCGTGTAGGTGTGGTTGCCTATCTCGTGTCCCGACTCGGCTATCCTTTTAAGCTGCTCGGGATATGCTGCGCAGTTCGTTCCGATAACGAAGAAGGTAGCCTTCACCCCGTATCTGTCAAGCACGTCGAGTATCCTGTCGGTATACACGGGATGCGGGCCGTCGTCGAAGGTGAGCGCGATATATCCATCCTCGTTTGAGCTGCATATAAATGCGCCGCCCTCGCTGTACCAGCTTTTCGCCGCCTCGATCCGCTCGCATCCGCCGGCTCCGCGCGCATCAGGCGCTCCCGGATCTATCGTCGCGCGCCCGGACACTCGCGCATCCGCTGCCGCTAACGGCTCGGACGAGCCGTCGCGGTCGCTGAGTCCGAGCTCATTCGGCAGGTCGCATATCGAAGCGCAAAGCACAAGCGCGAGCATCAGCATCACCACCGCGACCGCGCAAAGGCGGCGTATCAGCTTCGAGTCACGCATTGCCTACAAGCTCGCTCAAGCTTCCGAAGCGATAGCCCTCGGCTCTCCACGCCTCAATAAGTCTGCCGAGGATATCCGCGTTCGTTTTCGAGGTGGGATGAAGCAGTATCACCGCACCGGGATGAGTGTGAGCCATTATCTTCTCGTACGCCTGCTCGGGCGAGGGCTGGCGGTCGTTGTCCCAATCGGCGTATGCAAAGCTCCAGAATATCGTTTTATATCCCATATTCTCGGCGCACCGCAGGTTCCTCTCGCTGAATATTCCCATAGGAGGTCGGTAAAACCGCGATATTTCTCTGCCGGTACAGTCGAGATAAAGCTGTGCGAGCTCGTCAAGCTCGCGTGCAAAGCTCTCGTTATCAAGCCTTGCCATATTCTTGTGATTGGAGGTGTGGTTGCACACCTCGTGTCCCTCCTCCGCCATCCTACGCACAAGCTCGGACTCACGGTGTATTAAATTAGATAGGATAAAAAATGCGCCGTTCACCTCATGCTCCTGCATCACATCAAGTATACGCTCGACGTTTCCGTTTTCGTACCCGGCATCAAAGGTGAGATATATCACCTTGTCGGAGGTGCGCGTGTCGGCATAATAGCCGCCGTTCTCGCACACAAACGAAAACTCGGACGGAAGGATAGGCACCGTGTGCGTATCGTTGTTTTTGCAGTACCAATTATATTCACTGTCCTCTGTATGACGCGCAGAGCATTCAAAAGACAGCGGAAGCATCAGTAAAGCTGCACAAAAAAGCAGAGCTGCCGCTTTTTTCATGATCATCTACTCCCCTCTTATATCGTTTAAGCACTATAATATAGGGCAAAATCAATATAAATGCGATTTTCTCGGCACAATATCAATTCGCTCAATATAATTCTGCACAGAAGAAAAAATAATAATCGGTGTAATAAATGGCGATTATAACGATGAATATTTATGCATCTTTATGCATAATGACAATTGAAACCGCAAAAAAGCTGTGATATAATAATATCATCAAAAAATAAGCTTAACCGTTTCAAAAAATCAAAAAAATAGTTCTTGCATATTCCGGCGGACTTGATACTTCGATAATCATTCCGTGGCTCAAAGACAACTATCCCGGCTGCGAGGTCATCGCCGTATCGGGAGACGTTGGACAGGGCACCGAGCTTGAGGGACTTGAGGAAAAGGCTATCAAGACCGGCGCATCCAAGCTGTACGTCGAGGATTTAAGAAAAGAATTCATCGAGGATTACATCTACCCCACCATGCAGGCAGGTGCTCGCTATGAAAACGCATATCTCCTCGGAACGGCGTTCGCACGTCCGATAATCGCAAAGCGTATCGTTGACATCGCACTCGCCGAGGGAGCTGATGCGATCTGCCACGGCTGCACCGGAAAGGGCAACGACCAGGTAAGATTCGAGCTCACGATAAAGGCATTCGCTCCCGACATGGAGATAATCGCTCCCTGGAGAACATGGGAGTTCAAGTCCCGTGAGGACGAGATAGCTTATGCGGAGGAGAAGAAGATCCCGCTTAAGATAACACGTGAGACAAACTATTCCAAGGATAAAAACATCTGGCATCTCTCGCACGAGGGACTTGATCTTGAGGATCCGGCAAACGAGCCGAAATACGATGAGATACTCGAGATGGGCGTAACACCCGAGAAGGCTCCCGACAAGCCCACCTACGTGACCCTCTCCTTTGAGAAGGGAATCCCGGTTAAGATAAACGGCGAGAAGGTCGATTCGGTAACGATGGTAGAGATGCTGAACAAGCTCGGCGGAGACAACGGAATCGGTATACTCGACATGGTCGAGAACCGTCTTGTCGGAATGAAGAGCCGCGGCGTTTACGAAACTCCCGGCGGAGAGATACTCTACCGCGCACACGAGGCGCTTGAGACGATAACTCTCGACCGCGATACCATGCACACAAAGCAGATGCTCTCCGGAAAGTTTGCCGATCTCGTATACTTCGGCCAGTGGTTCACTCCGTTAAGAGAAGCGCTCAGCGCCTTCGTTTCAAAGACGCAGGAGACGGTGACCGGCGACGTAAAGCTCAAGCTTTATAAGGGAAATATCATTCTCGCATCTGTAACCTCGCCCTATTCGCTTTACAGCGAGGACATCGCAACCTTCGGAGAGGACGACGTTTACGACCAGAAGGATTCCGAGGGATTCATCAATCTGTTCGGACTTCCCCTCAAGGTCAAGGCTATGCTCGAAAAGAAGGAGCTTAAATAACATCTACGCAAAGGAGCCGTAATCAATATGAAAATGTGGGCAGGACGCTTCAAGAAGGAAGCAGACAGCAGCTTAAACGATTTTAATTCCTCCATATCCTTCGATTGCAGAATGTACAAGCAGGATATAAAGGGAAGCATCGCTCACGCGACGATGCTCGGCAAATGCGGCATTATCGCCGAGGAGGAAGCCGAAAAAATAACGGCGGAGCTCAAAAATATCCTTGCGGATATCGAATCGGGTGCGCTTAAATTCGACCCCGATGCCGAGGACGTCCATATGTTCATAGAGGAGGTCCTGACCGACCGCATCGGCTCTACCGGCAAAAGACTTCACACCGCACGCTCGAGAAACGATCAGGTAGCGCTTGACGTACGTATGTACTTAAAGGATGAAACGGAAAGCATATATAAACTCGCGCTCTCGCTGCTTTGCACGATAATCGAAAAGGCAAAGGAGCATACCAAGACCGTAATGCCGGGCTATACGCATCTCCAGCGTGCGCAGCCGGTGACCTTCGCGCATCATATACTCGCTTACGCGCAGATGCTGCGCCGCGATCTCGGACGTCTGTCCGACGCGTACGACCGCATGAACGTGATGCCGCTCGGCTCGGGCGCTCTCGCGGCAACGACCTATCCGCTCGACCGTGAGCTCACAGCCTCGCTTTTGGGCTTTTCGGCTGTGACCGAGAACAGCATCGACGGAGTGTCGGACAGAGACTTTGTGATAGAGCTCGCGTCCGCTCTCTCCATAATGATGATGCACCTGAGCCGCTTCTCGGAGGAGATAATCCTCTGGTGCTCGTCCGAGTTTGCCTTCATCGAGCTTGACGATGCATTTTCTACCGGCTCATCCATCATGCCGCAGAAGAAGAATCCGGATATAGCCGAGCTTGTGCGCGGAAAGACCGGACGCGTTTACGGCTCGCTTATGACCCTGCTCACCATGATGAAGGGACTTCCGCTCGCATACAACAAGGATATGCAGGAGGACAAGGAGGC
>CAZSUR010000117.1:0-4761 GCA_964610075.1 uncultured Lachnospiraceae bacterium | reverse complement strand
AGTACGGAGAATATCTCTCCGCTCGCGCATCAAGGGTACTGCCGCAGTATTTTATCGTTATGATTCCGTATACGATTTTCTATATCCTTTATTACGGCGGAAGCTGGTCGTCACTTTTGTGGAACAGCACGCTCCTCGCCTACTATGTGCGCCCGAAGGGAATGTTCAACTGGTATATCACCGGTATCATGACCCTTTATGCTATCGCTCCTGCATGGAACAGAGCAATATCGTCCAAGAAATGGCGCGTTCCGGCTACCTTTGCCGGTATTGCACTCTCGATACTTTGCACCTATCAGCTTATGGCGGACGGATATTGGTATCATCTCGACATAATATATCGCGTGCCGATATTTATAATCGGTATGCTTATAGGAAAGTACGTATACGAGGACAAAAAGATAGGCATCGGCGGTTTTATCGCCGCTGCGCTGTCGGCTGCGTTCGGTGTGCTTTTGTTCTACATCGGATACAACTATACGGCGTACATGCCGCCCTGCTATGCGTTCATCTTCCTCGTGTTCCCGATACTTTTGATACTTTCGATAATTATGGAGTATCTGCCGCTTGGACTTGTGTTGCGTGGACTTCGGCAGGTCGGCAACTCCAGCCTTGAGATATATCTTCTCAACGCGACTATATTTATCCAGACGACCCTTTTGCGTAAGCTGATATGCTTCGGTCCGTCGAATCGCCTCTACTTCCTTATTATAATTATCATCAACATACTGATGGGAATCGGATTCAATAGGCTTGTAGCTCTCGTGCGTAAGCAGATCTCGGCGGCGCGCGAGCGCCGTGCAGCCGCTCGTGCCGCGGATATGACCGTAGCTTGAGAATAGCGTAAGCTTTGCAGCATCGGTATGTAGTGCAACTCCTTTTTGCAAAGGAGCAGCTTGATGTGTAGGTGTCGCACGACCAGCTCCCGGCTCGCTTGAGCATAGCGCGCATCATTCGCTCGTCGCGTTCGTGCATATACGCACCGACATCGGCGCATCTCCGCCGGAGGGCGACGTTTATAAAGAAAGCAAGATAATACCTCCTCAGCTCGAGGCTTCGGCGTTGCGCCGATATCAATCGGGCAGGGGAGGCATTTTTTCGGAGCTTGTAAATCGACGCGCAAGCATATATAATACGTATTTATGTATTTAATCGTAGTTTTTTGTGTAAAAACTCGATTTTCACATTTTAGCGAATTTTTTTTCGCCACTTCACAGCTTTTTCGAAATAAACGTATGTTGTTTTCGGATTTTGTGCAAATTTTAAGAATAAAAAATGAACATTTAGTTGACACTTGAGTGAAAATTTGCTATAATAAACGAAATTGAATCATGTGACGCGTAATTTTTGTTCAAAAGTTGTGCGCCGCAATATGTCTATTACAGTAATGAGGTGCTTTTACCCGAAATGAATTCTAAAACGTTGTTTTACATCCTAAAGCGTATAGCTCTCGCGGTTTTGACCGTTTGGATCGTTATAACCATAACGTTTTTCGTTATGCACGCGGTTCCCGGCGGCCCCTTCCTCGGCGAGAAGGCTGTATCGCCTGCAGCTAAAGCTGCGCTCGAAAAGAAATACGGACTTGATAAGCCGCTTTTAGAGCAGTACGGCACATATCTTAAAGATATTGTTACAAAGTTTGACTTCGGTCCCTCGCTTAAACAGCGCGGACGTGACGTTATTGATATTATTGCCGACGGTATGAAGGTATCGGCAAAGCTCGGTGTCATCGCTGCGGTGATAGCGCTTGTTGTCGGAGTTGTTGCAGGCTCGATTGCCGCGCTACGCCGTAACAAGCTGATAGACCGCATAATCATGGTGCTGTCTACCGCGTTTGTCTCGATGCCATCCTTTATAATGGGAACGCTGCTGCTACTGTTGTTTGCCCAAAAGCTGGGATGGTTCCCGGCGAACGGCTCGACCTCGGCAGGGCTTGTGCTCCCGGTGTTTACGCTGTCGCTTTCACCTATGGCGAACATCACGCGACTGACCCGATCGTCGATGCTCGACGTGCTCGGTCAGGACTACATAAGAACCGCGAAAGCAAAGGGCGTTTCCGGAGTTAAGATAATCTTCGGTCACGCACTCAAGAACTCGCTTATCCCGGTAATAACCTACTTCGGTCCGATGCTTGCATATATTGTAACCGGATCGCTTGTCGTTGAGAAAATATTTGCAGTCCCCGGCATAGGCCGCGCATTCGTTAACAGTATAACCGGTCGCGACTATCCTCTTGTTATGGGTACCACCATCGTACTCGCCGGATTGATAGTAATAATGAACCTTATCGGCGACATACTCTACAAAGTGGTGGATCCACGAATCAATTTGGAATAAGGAGGATGGAGATATGCTGAAAAAACCATTTAGTATGCAATTAGATCCGGATCTGTTTAAGCCTGCTTCGGAAGAAGAAAAGGCATATATGGTCCAGATGCGTCCTTCCTCTACCTTCTTTAAAGACGGCGTTAAGCGCCTGCTCAAGAACAAGGTTGCGACGGTAAGCTTCTTTATAATAGTTTTCATTGCTTTAACAAGTATTTTCCTTCCCATGTTTTGGCCCTATTCGTACGAGCAACAGCTCGGCGTTGTTCCGGGCAAGTCGGTGGATGCATCATACAATAACCTGGCGCCCTTTGAATACGGCTCGACCGAGCAGGAGCGCATCGCCAACGGCGAGAGCGTATTCCCGCACATTTTCGGAACCGATTCGCAGGGCAGAGACTATCTCATAAGAATCGTATACGGCACGAGAATTTCTCTTGCGGTCGGATTCTTTGCAAGCCTTATAGTTTTGGTTATCGGTATGACAGTCGGTTCTATCGCCGGATATTTCGGCGGCAAGGTCGACCTTATCATAATGAGAATAGTTGATATCATATATTCGCTTCCGGATATGCTTATGGTCATACTTCTGGCGGCTGTGCTGCGACAAACTCTCGCAGAGGCTATCGACGGTACGGTGTTTGCCAAGATAGGAAGCAACATAATCAGCTTGTTCATAGTATTCGGAGTGCTTTATTGGGTCTCGATGGCTCGCCAGATACGCGGACAGATACTCTCCCTGCGTGAGCAGGAGTACGTGCTTGCGGCAAAGGCTGCAGGTGCAAAGAGCAGCCGCATAATACTGAAGCACCTTGTTCCGAACTGCATCAGCGTTGTTATCATCTCGACGGCATTGCAGATACCCAGCGCGATATTCACAGAGAGCTACCTCTCCTTCCTCGGACTCGGAGTAAACGCTCCGATGCCTTCGCTGGGCTCACTTGCATCGGATGCGCTTAACGGTATAACCTCGTATCCGTACCGTCTTGTAATCCCGGCAATCGTTATATCGCTTATAGTTCTGTCGCTCAACCTTTTCGGAGACGGACTACGCGATGCGTTTGACCCCAAGCTTAACAGTTAAGAAAGGAAGTTGCGTTTAAATGGCTTTACTCAGAGTTAGAGACCTTCGTACCTCCTTTTTTACCGATGCCGGTGAAGTAAAAGCGGTCAACGGAGTCTCCTTTAACCTCGAAAGAGGAAAGGTTTTGGGAATAGTCGGTGAGTCCGGTTCGGGTAAATCGGTAACCGCATATTCCATCATGCAGATATTGGCGTCTACCGGTAAAATAGTAGGCGGCTCGATAGAATTCGACGGTCAGGAGCTTGTCGGAGCGGGCGAAAAGGTCATGAAGACCATCCGCGGAAATAAGATCTCTATCATATTCCAGGATCCGATGACCTCGCTTAACCCTACCTACACGATAGGACATCAGCTCACCGAGGCTATACTCCTTCACACCGATCGTAACAAGAAGGAAGCGTACGACCGTGCGCTTGAAATGCTCAGGCTTGTTAATATAAACGAGCCGGAAAAAAGAATGAAACAGTATCCGCACGAGTTCTCGGGCGGTATGCGCCAGCGTATAGTTATAGCGATGGCACTTGCCTGCGAGCCGGATATACTTATTGCGGATGAGCCTACAACGGCACTTGACGTTACCATTCAGGCACAGATCCTCGAGCTGATGATGTCGCTCCAGAAGGAGCTTGGGATGGCTATAATCATGATAACCCACGACCTTGGAGTTATCGCACAGATGTGCGATGAGGTCGTAGTTATGTACGCAGGAAAGATCTGCGAGCAGGGAACAGCAGATGAGATATTCTACAATCCCTGCCACGAATATACAAAGGGTCTTATGCGCTCCATCCCCTCGGTCGAGGCGGTAGGAGACAGACTACACCCCATAACGGGTACGCCGATAGACCTTTTGAATATGCCTTCGGGATGTCCGTTTGCTCCTCGCTGCGAGGCTGCGATGAAGGTCTGCATCCACAAGCAGGCTGACAGAATGATCATAAACGACGATCATATGGCAGCGTGCTGGCAGAACGTAAAGAGCGGATTCGAGAGCGGAGAGGTAACGCTTGGGCCGGAGAATAATATCGGGGAGGAAGCAAAATGAGCGAGAATATGAATAAGCCCCTGATAGAAGTAAAAAATCTTAAAAAGTATTTCGACATCAACTTCGGATGGTTTCGCACAAAGCCGCTTAAAGCGGTCGACGGAGTTTCGTTCTCGATAAACAAGGGCGAAACGCTTGGCCTTGTCGGAGAGTCCGGATGCGGTAAAACTACCGTAGGACGCACCCTCCTTAACCTTTACAAGCCCACCTCGGGCGAGATCATTTACACTGGAAAAACGATAAAGAGTGCAGCTGACATAAAGGAGTTCAGACGCAAGGCGACGATGGTGTTCCAGGATCCCTATTC
>CAZSUR010000116.1:0-4766 GCA_964610075.1 uncultured Lachnospiraceae bacterium | reverse complement strand
CATTATTCGGACAAAGCGCTAAACCGAAAGGAAAATTTATCCGAAAAGCTTTACTATATCGTGAAAGGTTATAAGCACCATAAGAGCCATAAGAAGAACTATTCCCGCCAGATGCACGTAGCCCTCGTATTTCGGGTCAATCGGCTTGCGGCGTATCATCTCTATAAGGACGAAAACGATCCTGCCACCGTCAAGTGCAGGTAGCGGAAGCAGATTTACAACACCGAGATTTATGGCGATTATCGCGCTGATATAAGCAAGGCTGCTGCCTCCCTGCTTTGCCGCCTCTCCGATGGATGCGGTGGTGCCGACAGGGCCGGATACCTGATCCATTCCATATCGTCCGGTCACCATATCAAAAAGCGACTCGATTATCATAACAATAGAGGTTTTCGACTGATAATATGCGTGCTTTATCACGGTAAGCGGATTTTTATCCTCCGCCCGAACGTAAAAATCGAGCGCTCCGAACGAAGCTCCGCTATCTACCGATATCGGGAAAGAAACGTTATCGAGCGTTATTATCTCGCCGTTTCTTTGAACGGTGACGGGTATCGGTTCGGTTCCACGGCGCATTATCTGATATGTGACCTCGTACGAGGTATGCGTACGCACGCCGTCAACGGCGCGGATCTCGTCGCCAACCTCAATACCATAATCTACGCTCACCGCATTCTCGCGGAAGCTGTGCACTACGTTTGAGCCGAGCGCATCGGAGGATGCGACTATCGCCGACATCAGTATAACTCCGATAAGTATATTCATAAACGCGCCGGCAAACATGATTATAAGCCGCTGCCAGCAGGGCTTGCGGTTAAGCGCATTTTCGTCATCGCTCTGCTCGTCCTCGCCTGCCATGCTGACAAATCCGCCGATAGGCAGAAGTCGCAGAGAGTACGCTATCCCGCTTTTAGGCGAGGTCCTCGATATAAGCTTCGGGCCCATACCGACGGCAAACTCGTTTACCTTTACGCCGAAAAGCCGCGCGCAGATAAAATGTCCAAGCTCGTGGACAAATATCAAAGCACCGAATATCAATATAGAAATTAAAATTTTCATACAACACCTAAAATAGCCGCAAAGCGGCAAATGATACCGCCGCAGACTTATATCAGAGGTGCTCGGAGAGCCTTAAAACAGTCTCCCTTGCTTCAGCATCGGCGCGTTCGACCGCCTGGAGCGTTACCTCTTCTTTTTTCGCGCAAAGCTTAACCGCTTCGCGCACAAGCTCGGATATCTCAAACAAATTTATCTTACCGTCGATATAAAGCTTTACCGCCGCTTCATCAGCCCCGTTCAGGACTGCCGGAGCCGTTCCACCGAAGTCAAGCGCATCAAACGCCGCCTGCAGAAGCGGAAAAGCTTTAGTGTCCGGACGAGCAAAGGTGAGCTTTGCTACGTCGAAAAGATCCAGCTCTCGCATGGGAGAATCAAGTCTCGCAGGATAGGTCAATGCATACTGTATGCAAAGCCTCATATCCGGAACGCTGAGCTGTGCTATTATCGCATTGTCAGTATATTCGACCATCGAGTGAATTATACTCTCGCGGTGAACGACTACCTCCAACTGCTCGGGGGAGACGTCGAAAAGGCGCACCGCCTCAATAACCTCAAAGCCCTTATTCATAAGGGTGGACGAGTCAACGGTTATGCGCGGCCCCATGCTCCAGGTAGGATGATCTATTCCTCCGGCAGAGACGACCTCTCGAAGCTCCGCCTCCGTCTTTCCGAAGTGCGGCCCTCCCGAGGCTGTGAGCAGAAGCTTCTTTATCCGATTGTCCGAGTTCCCTCTAAGGCATTGAAATATGGCGCTGTGCTCGCTGTCGACAGGAAGTATCGGAACTCCCTTCTCCTTTGCACGCCTCATAACGAGCTCACCTGCCGTGACAAGCGTCTCCTTATTTGCAAGCGCGAGCCTTTTTCCGCTCTCTATTACCGAAAGCGAGGGACGAAGCCCTGCCACTCCAGTAACCGAGTTTACAACCGTCTCGCAATCCACCTCGTACGCCATCTCCTCGGATGCGCCGGCACCGACATACCAATGCTTTACATCAACGTCGCGCACCGATGCGCGAAGCTCGCGTGCGGCGTCCTCATTCTCGACGGCTACATATTCGGGATGAAATTCGCGTATCTGCTCCTCCATTAGCTTAACCGAGGAAAAAGCGGATATTCCCTTGACCTCAAGTCCGTGATATCTTGCAACGTCAAGCGACTGAGCTCCGACCGAGCCCGTGCTTCCGAGAACAGCGATACTGTTAGTCATACAATCACACCTCAAAATTAAAGCAGTACGTCTGCATCACCACGTAAAAAAGGTGAAGAAGGACGAAAGCGAGGAAAGAATCAGCATTATCGGAGCTACCGCAAGTATCGAATCGAAGCGATCCAATATTCCGCCGTGTCCGGGCAGAATAAAGCCGTAGTCCTTAACTCCGTACTTTCTCTTTATAAGCGAAGCAATAAGATCTCCGCACTGTGAGACAATGCTGCACACCAGGGCAGTTATACCAAGCGCGAGATAGTTCGGTA
Source organism: uncultured Lachnospiraceae bacterium (assembly GCA_964610075.1). Classification (GTDB taxonomy): domain Bacteria; phylum Bacillota; class Clostridia; order Oscillospirales; family CAG-272; genus CAZSUR01. The sequence continues at coordinate 2,234 of CAZSUR010000116.1, read as the reverse complement.
TGTATCGGGTAAAGGCGCCGACAAGGAAGCCGTACAGAAGGGTTATCGCAACAGCGCCAATAACTCCGCCAATTGCACCCTCGACCGTCTTTTTGGGGCTTACGCTCTCGATAAGCTTGTGCTTGCCGAGCGCCATTCCACTGAAATATGCAAAGGTATCGCACGACCACGGAATGATGAATATAAGAAGGAATATATAGCCTCCAAGAAGCATATCACGCAGCAAAATTATAGATGAGAAACCGAACAGAATATAGAATACCGTCATAAAGGTCATCGCCGCGTCGCTTATCGTATACTTTTCTCCCGAAAAGACCGAAACTGCCATAAGATACATCATGTATCCGAAGCTCAAAAAGAGTGTGAGCACAAAAAAATGGTCGTTGCCCGGAACGAATCTTGCCGCAAGTGGCAGAGCTATCGCAAGAGCGTATGCGGGTATCGCGGCAAAGAGATTTCTCCTGACACCGATGCAGCCGAGCATCTCATAAACTCCAAGAAGAGATATCGCCCATATGAAGAATACGAATGCCCACGTACCCGAAAATATCAGAAAAGGTATGAGCACCATTGCCGCAACGATTCCGGTAATTATTCTTTTAGACATTTTTTAAACCTCCAAAGCGGCGCTTTCTCCGGCTGAAGGCAAGAACGGCATCATCGACGTCCTTGTCCGAAAAATCGGGCCAAAGCACCTCGGAAAAATAGAGCTCCGCATATGCGGCTTGCCATAAAAGAAAGTTTGAGATTCGGTATTCGTTGCCGGTACGAACGATAAGATCGAGCGGCGGTGAATCCTTTGTATAAAGATTTTCGCTTATCATATCCTCGGTCACAGCCTCGGCGCCGTCGGATATGCATCTGTTCACGGCGTGAACAAGCTCGCTTCTTCCGCTGTAATTTATGGCTATGTTGAGCTTGAAGCTCCTGCCTCTCGTCGTGTCCTCGAGAGCGGCTAACTTCCTCTCAAGCGTGCTATCAAGCGCGCTCATATCTCCGATAAAGCGTATCTCGACGTCGCGATCGCGAAAGTTCTTAACAGCATCGTCGATATAGTCGGAGAGAAGCTTCATTATCGAATTTATCTCAGATTCGGGGCGCGACCAATTCTCGGTCGAGAAGGCGTAAACGGTCACAGCCTCTATCCCGAGCTCGATGCAATGATCAACGACGCGCTTAAAGGTCTTTGCGCCGACGCTGTGCCCGTACTCGCGTGGCATATGACGCAGCTGAGCCCATCTTCCGTTGCCATCCATGATAAATGCGATATGGCGAGGCTTCTTCTCGATATTTTCAAGCATCTGCTTATTTCTTTTTGTGGCAAATAAATTCATAAACATACAAATATCCATTGTGGGAGCATAAAGCTCCCACATCCGTAATTATTTTTGATTATATAGACATTATTTCCTTTGTCTTAGCTGCGGTTATCGTATCAACGTTCTTTGTATACTTGTCGGTGATATCCTGTACTGACTTTTCGGAGGCCTTCTGCTCATCCTCGGTCATGTCGCCCGCCTTCTTCATATCCTTGCACTTGTCGTTTGCCTCGCGGCGGATATTTCTGAGTGCAACTTTTGCATCCTCTCCGAGCTTAGAAACCTGCTTTGTAAGCTCCTTACGTCTCTCCTCGGTAGGCTGCGGGAATATAAGTCTTAAAAGTTTTCCGTCATTCTGCGGCGTGATGCCGAGATCAGAAGCCTGGATAGCACGGTCAATCGACTTGAGGGTGCTTGCATCCCAGGGCTGGATAACTATCGTGCGTGCATCGGTGACCTGCACCTGAGCCATAGCGTTTATCTGAGTGGGAGTACCGTAATAATCCACCGTTATCTTGTCAAGAACGGCAGGATTTGCACGTCCTGCGCGGATACCTGCAAGCTCGTGCTCGTACACCTCGATGGTCTTTTTCATTTTTGCTTCAAAATCTTTGGAATCAAGCTTCATTTTATTCTCCTCCTTTTACAACTGTACCTATTTTTTCGCCCTTAACGGCTTTTACTATATTATGCGGATCGTCTATACCGAAAAGCAAGAGCGGAATATGATTGTCCTTACCGAACGAAGCGGCTGTCGAATCTATTACCTGAAGCTCGTGGCTCAGTATATCCATATAGCTTATCTCGTCAAGCTTTACCGCGCTCGGATCCTTGCGAGGATCGGCGGTGTATACGCCGTCGATATTCTTCGCCATCATAACTACGTCCGCGTTTATCTCGGCAGCTCTGAGAACT
>CAZSUR010000115.1:0-4783 GCA_964610075.1 uncultured Lachnospiraceae bacterium | reverse complement strand
AGCTCAAGCGCGCCGCTTATATCCGAAGCTATCTGTGGAGGCGCCTTTTTCATGCTTCGGCTGAGCTTAAAGCACGGAAGGGACAGATCTCCCATATCCGGGTTCGGCGGATACTCAAGCATAGCGCATATTTCGGAGCTGTCAATCGCAACCGATGAATTTACCGATTTGATTGCAGCCTCTATCTTCTGTGAAAGTGCTGTTTTCAGATTTTGCATTTTCGGTCCGTTTCTCCGATGTGGTTTTTTTCGACCTCCGCCTCTCACACCGGAAAAAAGCAGAAGCATTACGGCAAAGCCTCGCGAAAAGGGGCCATGGCGCCTCTCGCGCTGTAAAATTCAAATAAATTACAGTATAGTATAGCATATTTCATATATTTTTGCAAGTAAAAGGCACAGTTATTTCGTCTTTTTTAAAATATTACTTGACAAATATCTACCGACATGATAGAATGTGTAAGGTGTTTTGCTTTACACCTATGAGAGGTTTGTTTATGTATAAGGACCAACCGGTAAAAATTTCGCTTCTGCTCGACTTTTACGGTGATATTCTCTCCCCGAAACAGCAGGAGGCGATGGAGCTGTTTTATAACAACGATTTCTCGCTCTCCGAGATATCGGATAACACGGGTATAACACGCCAGGGTATACGCGACCGTATACAGAAGGCGGAGGGCATCCTTGTGGAGCTGGAAAGCAAGCTTCATCTGGTCGAGCGCTTCGGCAATGCCAAGGAGGATCTCGAATACATCATAACACGGATCGAGCAGGTGTCAGAACAGACAGGATTAGACCTTTCAGATATTGTCAAAACCGCAGAAAAGCTACTTTGACGAAAACCGGAGGCAGGTATGTTTCAAAGTCTTGTCGATAAGATGAACGAGGCGTTCAAAAAATTTAAAAACAAAGGCAAGCTCAGCGAAAAGGATGTAAAAGAAGGTATGCGCGAGATAAAGCTCGCACTCCTTGAAGCTGACGTAAACTATAAAGTGGTAAAGGACTTCATAAAAAGCGTTACCGAGCGTGCAGTCGGCTCGGATGTGCTTGAAAGCCTTGTACCGGCACAGCAGATTGTCAAGATAGTAAACGAGGAGCTCACCTCTCTTATGGGAGAAACGCAGGCGAAGCTGAACATTTCGTCAAAGCCTCCGACTATCATCATGATGACAGGTCTCCAGGGAGCCGGAAAGACCACCCACGCGGCAAAGCTTGCACTTATGCTCAAAAAGCAGCACAAGCGTCCGCTGCTCGTCGCCTGCGACGTATACCGTCCGGCAGCTATAAAACAGCTCGAGGTAATCGGCGCACAGGTGCAGGTTCCGGTATTTTCGATGGGTGACAAGCTCTCCCCGGTCGAAATCGCAAAGGAATCGCTTAACCACGCAGCCAAGCACGGTCACGACGTCGTTATAATAGACACCGCAGGACGGCTTCATATCGACGAAGATATGATGAACGAGCTGAAAAGCATAAAGGATGAGCTATCCCCCACCGAAATACTGCTCGTTGTTGATGCAATGACCGGTCAGGACGCCGTAAACGTCGCGCAGAGCTTTAATGATATGCTCGACATAACCGGAGTCGTTTTGACCAAGCTTGACGGTGATACACGAGGCGGAGCTGCACTTTCTGTCCGGCACGTTACCTCAAAGCCGATAAAATTCGCCGGCGTCGGTGAGAAACCCGAGGATCTCGAGGTATTCCACCCCGACAGAATGGCGCAGCGCATACTCGGCATGGGCGACGTTCTTTCGCTTATAGAAAAGGCGGAGGAAGCGTACGACCGCAAGAAGGCGGAGGAGCTGGAGCAGAAGATAAGACGCTCCGAGTTTAACCTCGAGGATTTTCTCGAGCAATTCAAGAAGCTAAGAAACAAGGGCCCGCTTGACAAGCTCCTGGGAATGATACCGGGAGTCAACACCTCGGCACTGAAGGATGCAAAGGTTGACGAAAGACAGCTTGACCGTATGCAGGCGATCATACTGTCGATGACACCGGAGGAGCGCGAGAAGCCGAGCATCATATCGGCATCAAGAAAGAAGCGCATCGCCGCAGGAAGCGGCAATCGCGTCGAGGACGTTAACCGGCTGCTGAAGCAGTTCGATCAGACCTGCAAGCTGATGAAGCAGTTCTCGGGCGCTAACATGAATAAATTCGCTAAAAACGGCAGATTCAAAATGCCTTTTTAAATAAACAAATTATTACTTTTTTGGAGGAAACAAAAATGGCAGTTAAAATGAGACTTAGAAGAATGGGCGCAAAGAAGGCTCCCTTTTACCGTATCGTAGTAGCAGATTCCCGCTCTCCCCGCGACGGAAAGTTCATCGAGGAGATCGGATACTACAATCCCCTCACAGATCCTGCTGAGGTAAAGATCGACGCTGAAAAGGCTTCGAAGTGGATAAGCAACGGAGCTCAGCCCACAGATACAGTAAAGGCGCTTCTTAAGAAACAGAACATAATCGACTGATAAGAAGTCGGAGGAACGATATGTTGGATTTAAAACAACTACTCACCGATATTGCGAAAGCAATCGTCGACTGCCCCGATGAAGTGGTCGTTTTTGAAAGCGAATCCGACGGCAGTGTACTGCTCGAGCTTCATGTGGCAGAAAACGACATGGGAAAGGTAATCGGAAGACACGGCAAGATAGCCCGTTCGATCCGTATGGTAATGAAATCTGCGGCAAACACCGTAAACAAGAGAGTATCGGTAGAAATCAAATAATTTTTCCGACGCCTTTATTTAAGATTAGAAGCTGTAAATTTTCTTATCAAAACTAACTACCTATCGAAAATAAAAGCCAAGGGGAGGTTGCTGGTAGCATTCTCCCCTTTAGCATAGCTATTATGAGGGAATTTATTTATGAACACGCAGAACTTAAGCGGAACAACGCTGGCATACATCGGCGATGCGGTGCTTGAGCTTATAATTCGTCAAAGATTGGTCGAGCGCGGCATGACCGCAAGCTCGAGACTGAACGAAGCAGCTCGCGGATACGTTTCGGCAAAGGCTCAAAGCCGCGCTGTCGAGAACATCCTGCCGATACTTACCGAGGACGAGGAGGCTCTTTTCAAGCGCGGACGCAACGCAAGCGGAATATCCGTGCCGAAGAGCGCATCTGCCATCGAATATCGGCGTGCTACCGGATTTGAGGCTCTTTTCGGAGCACTCTACCTTAACGGTCAAAGTGAGCGTATCGAGCAGCTTTTTTCCGCGGCATTCCCGGAAAAAGAAGATTAAATTCATCTCAAAATATCATTGACATAACACCGGATATATCACATCGGCTGCGCAAAGCGGCCCTTTGAAGTATATTTCCGATATGGGAAAGGATCGACATGAAAGCTCCAATTAAAGTTATGAGCGTATTCGGGACACGTCCCGAAGCAACGAAAATGTGCCCTCTCGTAAAAGCGCTTGAAAAGGACGAGCGAGTAGAAAGCATCGTATGCGTAACGGCACAGCATCGCGAGATGCTGGATCAGGTGCTCGACTTCTTCCGGGTCGTACCCGATTATGACCTCAACATAATGAAGGCAGGTCAGACGCTGTCCCAGATAACCGGCGGAGTTATAGAGGGTATTTCCAAGGTCGTACGTGAAGCAAAGCCGGATCTCGTGCTTGTACACGGAGACACCACAACAAGCTTTGCTGCCGCTCTCGGCGCGTTTTACGAAAAGGTACCGGTAGGTCACGTTGAGGCGGGACTTCGCACCTACGATAAATATTCGCCTTTCCCGGAGGAAATGAACAGATGCCTTACCGGCAGAATAGCGGATATACACTTCTCCCCCACCGAGCTCAACCGCGACAACCTCGAGCGCGAGGGTATCACCAAAGAGGTATACGTGACCGGAAACACCGCGCTCGATGCCTTCAAGTATACGGTGAATGAGAACTACTCCTTTAAATCGCCCGAGCTTGCCGCGATAGATTTCAAGGACGGAAAGAGAAACATCGTGATGACGGCGCACAGACGTGAAAATCTCGGTACCGGCATCGAAAATATATGCAAAGCGGTGCTCCGCCTTGCAAACGATTATACGGATCTCAGATTTATATACCCCGTCCACCTCAATCCCGCGGTAAGAAACACCGTATTCCCTATCCTCGGAGGTCACGACAGAATAGTGCTCTGCGACCCGGTAGAGGTAACGGATATGCATAACATGATGCAGTTTGCTTATATGTGTATGTCCGATTCGGGCGGAATCCAGGAGGAGGCTCCATCGTTCGGACTCCCCGTGCTCGTGCTCAGAACCGAGACCGAGCGTCCGGAGGCTGTCAGCGCCGGAACGGTCAAGGTCGTAGGTATTGACGAGGACAATATATACAACGAGGCTGTACGTCTGCTGACCGATCGTCAGGCATACGACAGTATGTCGAATGCGACAAACCCCTACGGAGATGGCCACGCATCCGAAAAGATAATAGATGCGATATGCAACTCCGAGCTGTTCAATAAGTAATATGATACAAGCAAAAGCACCCCATGTCGGTTTACCGGCGCAGGGGTGCTTTTTTCGCTGCCCAAGCTTCGGCTCGGTCGGTGACGCGGATCAAATCGCAGCTCAGAATAAGGCTCCGGAAGTGGCGCGAGCTACGGAGCTTGCAGTAGCACGAGAGCTGCGAGAGCCGCGAGCGATAAGAAATCGCAAGAGCAACGCAAATCGCAGACGGCGCGGAACCGTGCTCGAGCATACACACAACGCTTCACTATTAAGCATACGATCCCACAAAAAACAAAGCAGGCAAAGAAGCATATCTCTTCATTGCCTGCC
>CAZSUR010000114.1:0-4820 GCA_964610075.1 uncultured Lachnospiraceae bacterium | reverse complement strand
TCTATCGCCGCAGCACGGAAGGTGTCCGCTGCCGCAAGCACGACCGTGTTGCCGTCATTTTTAAGCAGATTTGCTATCTTTGCGATGGATGTGGTCTTCCCGACACCGTTCACACCGATAACAAGCACTACCGCCGGTCTCGAGGACAGGTCAAGCGCCTCGCCGCAGCCGAGCATGGATTTGAGTATCTCGAACAGCAGCTCCTTTGCCTTCGCCGGATCGTCCACCCGCTCCTCGCGGAGCCGCTCGCGCAGCTCGTCGAGTATATTCATTACCGTCTCAACGCCGATATCCGATTCGATAAGCAGCTCCTCAAGCTCCTCGAGCAGATCCTCGTCGACGCGCGTAAAGCTGCCGAACAATCTGTCAAGCGGAGCAAAGACCGCATCCTTTGTTTTCTTAAGTCCTTCCTTCAGGCGATCAAAAAATCCCATCTGAATTTCCTTTCACAAGCAATTGTATCGATCAAAGCTCGATGCCGAGCTTCTTCTCCGCCTCGTTTACGTCTACGCTGAGAACGCGTGATACTCCGCGCTCCGGCATGGTGACGCCGTAAAGCACGTCAGCCTTCTCCATCGTTCCGCGACGGTGAGTGATCGCGATAAACTGGGTCTGCGCCGAATACTTCTTCATGTAATCGGCGTATCTTTCGACGTTGACCTCGTCAAGCGCCGCCTCTATCTCGTCGAATATGCAGAACGGGGTCGGGTTTACGTTAAGTATCGCGAATATAAGCGCGATCGCAACGAACGCCTGCTCTCCTCCGGAGAGGAGGCTGAGCGATTTTATTATCTTTCCGGGAGGTGCAACGTTTATCTCGATTCCGCTCGTAAGCACGTCGTCGGGATTCGAGAGCAGCACCTCTGCGTTTCCGCCGCCGAAAAGCTCGCGGAATACACGCTTGAAGTTGCGATTTATGTTTTCAAGAGCCAAGAGGAACTTTTCTCTCATCTCTTTCTCAAGCTTTTCTATTACATCGGTGAGCTCCTCACGCGCACGGCACAGATCCTTGTACTGCGCGTCGGTGAACTCATAGCGCTCCTTGACCTCCGCATATTCGTCGATCGCGCTGACGTTCACGTTTCCGAGGCTCTTTAGCTTCGAGCGAAGCTCGCTCTGCTTTACCACCGTGCCGGCTCTCGTCTCGGCGGTCACAGCCGGATACTCCAGCGCTACCGCGTCGGCATAGGTCAGCTCGTACTCGTCCCACAGCCGTCCGGAAAGTCGCGTCTGCTCGGTCTGCGTCTGCTCCCTTGCGGCATCCGACTTCGTATAATCACGGAAGATTATCTCCCTCTTGTGATTTTCATTTTTCAGCTCATCGCGAAGCTCGTTCTGCTCCTTCTCGATGTTAGCCGATGCCTCGCGAAGCTCGTCGCGGCGGTTCTCGCATTGCGCCATCTCATCGTCAAGCGCACCCGAGTCGCGGCGATTGCTCTCGATAGCCGAGGCAGCCTCGCTGCGGCGGCGATCAAGTGCGGCGATAGAGTCCTTGCCGTTTGAAAGCCTTGCTTCAAGCGCCTCCGCCGACGCCTCACTCTGCGAGATATTGTCGGATATCGCCTCGATATCCTTTTCCTTTGCCGTGATATCAAGCATAAGGCGCTCTCTCAGTACCGCGATACCGTCAAGCGTATCTCTTATATTGCCCTGCTCGGTCAGAAGCTCCTCGGAGGCAAGTCTGCACTCGAGGCATCTGCCCTCGGCATCCTCGATCTCGCGCGACAGACGCTCGTGCTCTTCCTTGTATGCACGGCTCTGCTCACCGAGATTCTCGAGGTCTTTAAGCAGCACATTCTTTCTGCTCTCGTCTCCGTCGTACTGCACACGCAGTACCTCGAGCTGGGTCTGCTCTGCCTGGGAGAGCGAGTTCACGAGAATTATCTGCGCCTCGACATCCGACTGCTTGCGCGCAAGCTCGGAGAGCTCACGCTTTGCGTCCTCCGACGCCTTTTCGTTTTCGACTAATTTCTTTTTGATCGCATCAAGCTCCGCCGAGAGCTTTTCTATCTCGGTGCTTCGCGTAAGTATTCCGCTCTCGCGTCTTGCCGAGCCTCCGGTAAACGAGCCCCCGGCATTTATCATCTGTCCGTCAAGCGTGACGAGCCTTACCTTAAAGCCCATAGCTTTAGCAGCGGAGGTAGCGTTGTCAATATTGTCGAACACGGCTGTACGTCCGAGCATGGAGGCGATCACATCGCGATATCTGCCGTCGCACTCCGCAAGCTCGTCGGCAATGCCGATATATCCGCGCATGGACGCAAGGCGATCCTTCTGCATATTCGCATTCTGCGCCTTAACCGAGGTGATCGGGTAGAAGGTAGCGCGTCCGGCGTTGTTTCTCTTAAGATATTCTATCGCAGCCTTGGCTGAATTCTCGTTTTCGACAACGATATTCTGCACTCCGGCACCAAGAGCGGTCTCGACCGCCATTCCGTATTTTGAAGGCACCTTTATAAGATGCGATACCGGGCCGCATATTCCGGAAAGCTCGCCCTGCTCGCTCGCCTTCATTATGCGCTTGACACTCGGGACAAAGCCCTCGAAAAGCTCCTCCATACGGCGAAGCGAGTCTGCGCGCTGCTGCTTCGAAGTCTGCTCGAGTCGCAGCTTGTTGCATTCGTCAAGCAGACGATCCTTTTTTTCGTTAAGCTCGGCTGCGCGAGCATCAAGCTCGTCCTTCTCGCGACCGAACGCCGCAGCCTTATCGGAGTAGTCACGCACCGACAGCTCAGCACGCGCAATACGATCGGACAGAAGCTTCATGTCCTCGCCGAGCAGACCCAGCTCGGAGTCGATGTCCTCTCCGCGGCCGCTCGACGATTCGCGCGAGCCCTCAAGCGCCGACAGCTTTATCTTAAGCGCGGTGAGCTCGTCGTCAAGAGTGCGAAGCAGCTCGTCCTTTTCGGATATTTCTTTTTCCTTTGCTTCAAACGAGGCGGTTGAGGCGAGCCTTTCGCTTTCGTTTGCCGAAAGCTGCCCACGCAGCGCAGCAAGCTCGTCCGAGCGAGCGGTGCGCTCGCCGCACAGCTCCGCCGTGCGCTTTTCAGCCGCCTCACGCTCAGAGGCGATGACCTGTCCCTCCGCTTCAAGCTTAAGTTTCTGTTCGCTTATATGCGATATATCGTTTTCAAGCACCTTTTCCGCGCTCTCCATCGAGCTTCGCTTCGAGAGAAGCTCGCGTATTCTGCGCTCGGTCTGCTCCGATTCGAGATTCGTCTGCTGCGACCGGAGGTAAAGCTTGTCGCTTTTCGCCTCTATCGCGGCGATGGCGCGATCCGCCTCCTCAAGCTCGAGCTTGCAGGATACGTAGCGCTTTTCCGCCTCCTCAAGCTTCTCCTTTACGGCAGAAACATCGTAAAGCCAGAGGGAGACGTCTATCTCCTTCTTGCGGTCATATATTTCGAGGTATTCCCTCGCCTTTGCCGACTCCTTTTCGAGCGGGCCGATGCGAGCCGCAAGCTCGCTTATAATATCTCCGAGGCGCAGAGAGTTGTCGTCCACCTCTTTGAGCTTACGCTCCGCCTCGTGCTTTTTGAAGCGATATTTCGAGATTCCGGCAGCCTCCTCGAATACGTTGCGGCGCTCGTCGCTCTTCTGCGAGATTATCTCCGCAATCTTTCCCTGACCGATTATCGAATATCCGGTCTTTCCGACACCGGTGTTCATAAACAGCTCGGTAATGTCACGAAGTCTTACCGGACGGCGGTTAAGCAGATATTCGCTCTCACCGTTTCTAAAATAACGTCTTGTTACGGTGACCTCGTCATAGTCCATATCAAGCCGTCCGAGCCCGGTCGTGTTGTCGATTATCACCGAAGCCTCGGCATAGCCCATCGGTCTGCGGTTGTCCGAACCGCCGAAGATTATATCCTCCATTTTGGTGCCGCGAATAATCTTCGAGGACAGCTCTCCGAGAACCCAACGAACAGCGTCGGATATATTCGATTTTCCGCTTCCGTTAGGGCCGACTACTACGGTAATATCGCTGTCAAAATTCAAAACTGTCTTATCCGGGAAGGATTTAAAGCCGTGCAGTTCAAGTGCCTTAAGTCTCATTTTTCAAAGCCGCCTCCTTTCGTATTTGAAATAATACGCATAATTCGTCATTATCTTAATGATTATATCATAAAACAATAGAATTGTCATTAAAAGACAGACAAAATTTATATATTTTTTAATCTTTTTCGTGTAAAATATTGATTTTCATATCATATTCAGGAAGTGTGCCGTCCTCGAGCACCGTAATACGCGAAAATCCGTATTCTTTTATGAGCGTATCACGATTGCAGCTCTTGTGTCCCATGACCTTCGAATAGCTGCCGGAGGGTATGCGAAGCGCGAGCACCGAGCCGCGCAGCGACCTCTCTGACGGCATGCCGTCGGAGATAACGGTCGCCTCCGTTATCAGCCTTCTCGCAAGCCTTAAATAGTATCGGTTTTTTACCATCTCACCGAGCGCCGGAGCATAGCCTCCGCCGAGAACGCTGTCAGCTCCAAGGCTCTCCCCCGATTGCAGGCCGATGCGTATAACATCGACCTTATTTTTCACCATCACCTCAAGCACCGATGCGGTACGCTCGAGCGCATCGTCGATATCCATCGGGAGGTAGCGTCCATCCTGCATCATCGTGCAAAGCTCGGTGTCGCGCAGAACGACGGTGGGATATATCCGCGCGCCCTCGGCACCTGCGGCGCATATTGCCTCGGCGGTATCAAGCTCAGATCTGAGATCGGAGGACGGAAGTCCTATCATCATCTGTCCGACAAGCGAAAAGCCACGGCTCACTATAAGCCGCATAGCCTCAAGTGAGCAGCCT
>CAZSUR010000113.1:0-4882 GCA_964610075.1 uncultured Lachnospiraceae bacterium | reverse complement strand
TATCCGGAGATACGCTTTTCCGCGAGAGCATCGGAAGATACGACTTCCCGGGCGGCGATTATACCGAGATACTGCGCTCGCTTGACAAGCTGACATCGCTTGAGGGCGACCGTAAGATATACCCCGGCCACGGTGCGACTACAACTCTCTCCCACGAACGGGAGTTTAACCCCTACCTTATTCGGTAGTTATAACAAAAACACATTTTCTTCGAAAGAGAGGCTTTTATACATGGACTCAAATTATCTTGCAGAGCTGCTTTTCCCCAATATCAAAACCACACCCGAGGATATGGAAAAGCGTTATCCTCCGAGAGAGCTTCCGGAGGGTGCCAAGGTAACGCGATTTGCTCCAAGCCCCACGGGCTTCGTGCATTTCGGCGGACTTTTCCCCACACGCGTAAGCGAGCGTCTTGCACACACCGGCGACGGAGTGCTTATACTCCGCATAGAGGATACCGACGCCAAGCGCGAGGTCGAGGGCGCCGAGGAAAACCTCATCGTTACGCTGCGCGAGCAGTTCGGAATAAAATTCGATGAGGGTGCCGACGTCGGCGGAAAGGATATAGGCAGCTACGGTCCCTACCGTCAAAGTCAACGCGCCGAGATATATCAAACCTTCGCAAAGCAGCTTGTACGCGAGGGAAAGGCGTATCCCTGCTTCTGCACATCCGAGGAGCTTGATGCCATAAGAGCCGAGCAGGAGTCGCTAAAGGCGGACACCGGCTACTACGGCAGATGGGCGAAGTATCGCGACGCCGATATATCGGTGATCGAGGAAAAGCTGAACGCAGGCATCCCATTCGTTCTCCGCTTCCGCTCGGAGGGAGACGTCAGCCGCAAGATGAAGTTCACCGACCTTGTAAAGGGCACGGTAGAGATAACCGAAAACGACAAGGATCACGTTCTGCTTAAAAGCGACGGAATACCGACCTATCACTTCGCGCACGCGGTAGACGATCACCTTATGCGTACGACCCACGTTGTACGCGGCGAGGAGTGGCTCCCGTCACTTCCCTTCCACCTCCAGCTTTTCTCGGCACTCGGCTTTAAGATGCCAAAGTACCTGCACATATCGCAGCTCATGAAGCTCGAGGGTAACTCGAAGAAGAAGCTCTCGAAAAGAGATCACGGAACGGATATGCGCTATTATATCGAGAATGGATATCCTACCGAATGTTTGACCGAATACGTCATGACCCTGCTTAATTCAAACTACGAGGAATGGAGAAGAGCAAATCCCGGCAAAAGCTTCACCGAGTTCCCCTTCTCGGTAAAAAAGATGAGCCCGTCCGGATGTCTGCTTGACACCGACAAGCTCCACGACGTATGCAAGAACGTCATCTCGACGATGACGGCAGACGAGGTATACGACAAGGTAACAGCTTGGGCAAAGGAATACGACGGCGAGCTGTACGAGAAGTTCACGGCAGATCCCGACTACGCGAAGCGTATAATCAGCATCGGCCGCGGAGGGAAGAAGCCTCGCAAGGATATAACGACCTGGACAGACGTTAAGCCGTACGTATCTCTTTTCTACAACGATCTGTTCACCATCAAGGACGAGATCCCCGAGCAGTTTTCACGCACGGACATAGCCAAAGCGCTGAACAGCTTTGCCGAGACCTACTCGCAGGATGACGACAGCGACACGTGGTTTGCAAAGATAAAGAATATCGCAAGCGAGCTCGGATACGCTCCCGAGACAAAGCTTTACAAGGCTGATCCCGACGCATACAAGGGACATATCGGAGATATCAGTATGTTCTTGCGTATCGCGGTGACAGGAAAGACCGCGTCCCCCGATCTTTACGAGGTAATGCAGATAATCGGCATGGACGAGACGGTGCGCCGCGTGACTGAATACGCAGCAAAGCTTGCGTAATCAATAAACAATCAATTCTCGAAAGGAGCCGAGAGCGCGCAAGCGCCAATCGGCATCGGTAATGATAAATGGAAGAAATGCTCTTTCCGAACAGCAATTTTATTCACGAAATAATCGAGCGCGAGCTCAAGGAAGGGATAAACGACACGGTACACACACGCTTTCCTCCCGAGCCGAACGGATATCTTCACATTGGAAGTGCGAAAGCTATCTGGATCAACGCCGGAACAGCTAAAAAATACGGCGGAAAGTTCAACCTCCGCTATGACGATACGAATCCGGCAAAAGAGGACGACGAGTACGTTCAGTCTATATATCAGGATCTTCTGTGGCTCGGTGCCGAGCCGGACGGCGGAATATTCTACGGCTCCGACTACTTTGAAAAGTGCTATGAGTTTGCGGTAAAGCTTATCCGCGACGGAAAGGCGTACGTGTGCGATCTTTCAGCCGACGAGATGCGCGAATACCGCGGCACGCTTACCGAGCCGGGAAAGAACAGCCCGTGGCGCGATCGCTCGGTCGAGGAAAACCTCGATCTTTTCGAGCGTATGCGCAACGGCGAGTTTGAGGACGGCTCGCGCACTCTCCGTGCCAAGATAGACATGGCATCCCCCAACATGATTATGCGCGACCCGGCGATCTACCGCATAGTTCATACCTCGCATCACCGCCAGGGCGATAAGTGGTGCATCTATCCGCTCTACGACTTCGCACATCCCATCCAGGACGCGCTCGAGGGCATAACCTACTCGCTCTGCTCGATCGAGTTTGAAAATCACCGTCCGCTCTACGATTGGGTGGTCGATAATATAGGCCTCACCACACCGAAGCCTCATCAGTACGAGTTTGCCAGACTCAACGTCACCCACACCGTAATGAGCAAGCGATATCTTCGCAAGCTGGTCGAGGACAATCTCGTCGACGGCTGGGACGATCCCCGTATGCCCACCATCTGCGGACTCCGCAGACGTGGCTACACACCACACTCGATATTCGAGTTCCTCCGCCGCGTCGGTGTTGCGAAGGCATACAGCATCGTTGACATCGAGCTGCTCGAGCATTGCATCCGCGAGGAGCTGAACGAAACGGCTCAGCGCCGCATCGCAGTTCTCGATCCCATAAAGGTAACGCTTACAAACTATCCCGAGGATAAGGTGGAATACTTCGATCTGCCGAACAATCCGAAGGATCCGGAGGCAGGCACAAGGAAGCTACCCTTCTCGCGCACCCTTTACATAGACCGCTCCGACTTTGCGGAGGTACCGCCTCCCAAATTCTTCAGGCTGAAGCCCGACGGCGAGGTTCGCCTTATGGGAGCGTACATTATAAAGCTCAATGAGATAGTTAAAGATGAAAACGGCAACGTTACCGAGCTTCTCTGCACCGCCGATCTCGAGACCGGAAACGGCAATCCCGCAGACGGAAGAAAGATCAAGGGAACGATACATTGGCTGTCCGCCGAGCATTGTCTGCCCGTTGACGTAAACCTTTACGACAACCTCTTTACGATAGAAAACACCGGAGATATACCCGAGGGTAAGACCTACGACGATTATCTCAATCCCGACTCGCTCAAGGCTCTGCACGGCTGTATGGTCGAGCCGTCGCTTGGGGACGCGCACGAGGACGAGCGCTTCCAGTTTGTACGCACCGGCTACTTCATCCCCGATTCAAAGCATCCGGGAACATTCAATCGTATAGTTACGTTAAAGGACAGCTACGCAAAGAAATAATCGTATTCAAACCCACGGCGAAAGGTATTATGTTATGTCAAACTACAAAATAAACACAAAATGCATCCAATCCGGATATACCCCCAAGAACGGAGAATCCCGTATTCTGCCGATATATCAGTCGACCACGTTTAAGTACGAGTCGAGCGAGCAGATGGGAAATCTGTTCGATCTGAAGGAGTCCGGCTACTTCTACACCCGACTCAGCAACCCGACAACCGACGCGGTCGCAGCGAAGATAGCCGATCTCGAGGGCGGAGTTGCAGCGGTGCTCACCTCATCAGGTCAGGCTGCAAACTTCTACGCGCTCTGTAATATCGCAGGTGCCGGAGATCACATAATCAGCTCCTCCGCCATCTACGGAGGCACCTTCAATCTTCTTTCGGTTACGATGAAAAAGATGGGCATCGAAACGACCTTCGTTTCGCCCGATGCCGATATAAGCGAGCTTGAGGCGGCTATCCGCCCGAACACGAAGGCGGTATTTGCCGAAACTCTGTCAAATCCGTCGCTCGCCGTGCTCGACATCGAGCTTTTTGCCGATTTTGCACACAAAAACGGCATACCGCTGATAGTTGACAATACCTTCCCCACCCCGATAAACTGCCGCCCATTCGAATTCGGCGCAGATATCGTTACACATTCCACGACCAAATATATGGACGGCCACGCCTGCTCGCTCGGCGGAGTTATCGTAGACAGCGGCAACTTCGATTGGACGAAAAGCGCGGACAAGTTCAAAGGGCTCACCACGCCCGACGATTCGTATCACGGAATAACCTATACCGAAGCATTCGGTAAGCTCGCATATATCCAAAAGGCTACCGTACAGCTTATGCGCGACCTTGGATCCATGCCGTCACCGCAGAATGCATTTCTGCTCAACCTCGGTCTTGAGACCCTGTTCCTGCGTATGCCGAGGCATTGCGAAAACGCTATGAAAACGGCGAAGTTCCTCGAGGCAAACGAAAAGGTGGCATGGGTGAACTATCCCGGGCTTGAGGGCAACAAATACAAGCGCCTTGCCGACAAATATCTGCCGAACGGCTCCTGCGGAGTTATATCCTTCGGTATAAAGGGCGGTCGCGATGCCGCGACGAAGTTTATGGACTCGCTCAAGCTTGCAGCGGTCGTAACTCACGTTGCGGACGCAAGGACCTGCGTCCTGCATCCGGCAAGCACCACACACCGTCAGCTCACCGACGAGCAACTCAAGGAATGCGGAGTTGCACCCGATATGATACGTCTGTCGGTCGGGATCGAGG
>CAZSUR010000112.1:4747-4999 GCA_964610075.1 uncultured Lachnospiraceae bacterium | reverse complement strand
TCCCTTCCTTATGCCTGTCGAGGACGTATTCTCCATCACAGGACGCGGAACTGTTGCTACAGGCCGTGTTGAGAGAGGTACAGTTAAGGTTTCTGACGAAGTTGAGATCGTTGGTCTCGCTGACGAGAGCAGAAAGAGCGTTGTTACAGGTCTTGAGATGTTCAGAAAGCTTCTTGACAGCGCTGAAGCAGGAGATAACGTTGGTGTTCTTCTCCGTGGTATCCAGAAGAACGAGATCGAGCGCGGCCAGGT
>CAZSUR010000112.1:3441-4737 GCA_964610075.1 uncultured Lachnospiraceae bacterium | reverse complement strand
CGCTCCAAGCCCTTCTTCACCGGTTACCGTCCTCAGTTCTACTTCAGAACAACAGACGTTACAGGTATCATCAACCTCCCCGAGGATGTTGAGATGTGCCGCCCCGGCGATAACGTAAAGATGAACGTTGAGCTCATCACACCTATCGCTATCGAGAAGGGTCTTCGTTTCGCTATCCGTGAGGGTGGTAGAACAGTTGGATCCGGCGTCGTTACTGAGATCGCTGAGTAATTATAGCCACTATCGGTGTGTATTCCCCGGAAACGGGGAATACACACTATTAGCATTATCCGAATAAACTGAAATCGAATATTTCTATTTTGGGGGTTGGTGAAATTCCACACCGGCGGTAAAGTCCGCGAGCGCGCTGAGGCGTGTTGAGCAGGTGAGATTCCTGCACCGACGGTTACATGGCGCCGCATCACGCGCGTCATTACAGTCCGGATGGGAGAAAGAGAATATATTGTATTTTCACATACTTTTTATCCGTCCGCCCGAATTTTTGCGGCGGATATTTTATTTTCTCTTGATGTATCACAATTTTGCGATGCGCTTCCATTTTATAAATAATATAAAGGAGCGTTTTTTATTATGACAAACAATAAAATCACATCGAAGGGTAACTTCCTGCTTAAATACGGAGTAAAGATATCCATACTTTCGGCTATCGCCGTGATAGTCATGCTGTTCGAGATACCCTTGTTCTTCGCACCGTCCTTCTACGAGCTGGATCTCAGCGAGATATTCGTCCTGCTCGGCGGCTTTGCAATGGGGCCGCTCGCCTCGGTTCTGATCGAGTTTTTCAAAATACTTCTTAACCTTATAATAAACGGCACAACCACCGTTTTCATCGGTGAGCTTGCGAACTTCATCACCGGATGCTCGCTCGTGCTTCCGGCAACGATCATATATAAATACAACAAGTCGATAAAGGGAGCGCTTGTCGGACTGCTTGCCGGAACCCTCTCGCTCACAGTAGTCGGAAGCATGATGAACTATTTCGTACTCGTTCCGGCATACAGCGTTTTGTATAATCTCCCGCTTGAGTCGATAATACAGATGGGAAGCGCGGTGAATCCGCTCATATGCGATCTGAAAACGCTTATCGCATTCGCGGTAGTCCCTTTCAATCTGCTCAAAGGAGTAGTTTGCAGCATCGTTTGTATGCTGTTCTACAAGCGCGTATCGAAGATACTTCACAAGTAAAACCGAGGCTCGCGCATGCTATTGAAAATAGAAAAACGTTGTGTTATAATTGACACGTAACAGAATTTTACTTTGTAAAATTCTGTGCGC
>CAZSUR010000112.1:0-3341 GCA_964610075.1 uncultured Lachnospiraceae bacterium | reverse complement strand
TTGCGGCTTTCCGCGGTCTTGCGACCGCCGTGTCAATTGACGGCGTCGCAAAAATGTCCTTGCGAGCAAGCATTTTTTGCTCCTGGTAGAATTGATTAGCACAATTTGAAATTTACGTTGTGTTATAATTGACACGTAACAGAATTTTACTTTGTAAAATTCTGTGCGCACCTTGCGGCTTTCCGCGGTCTTGCGACCGCCGTGTCAATTGACGGCGTCGCAAAAATTCAACATCACAAACCAACACGTCATTTTACGCTGTCAAGCAATACCGACGTCGATATAACCGATATATCAAATGGATATTTGCCGAGCACCATGCAAAAATACAATAGAGGTAAATAATATCCGTCCGCACAATAAATTCACAAAACACCGACAAATGAAAGGTAAAAAAGTCTATGTTAAGTGTAATTCCAAAGCAATTATACGTTTTTCTTTGTTCGATGCTTCCGCTCGTAGAGCTACGCGGAGGTATAATACTCGGAAGCGGACTCGGCATACCGTGGATAGAGAATCTTATGATCTGCGTCGTCGGAAATATGCTTCCGATACCGTTTATACTGCTCTTCATCCGCTCAATACTCAAATGGATGAAGACAACAAAGCATCTTTCAAAGATCGCTTTGTTCATCGAAGACAAGGCTCAGAAGCACTCTCACAAGGTGCAACGCTATGCTCTTTTCGGGCTGTTTCTATTTGTCGCAATACCGCTCCCCGGCACGGGAGCATGGACGGGAGCGCTCATCGCCGCGCTGCTTGATATGCGCCTCAAATATTCGGTACCCTCCATATTTTTCGGAGTTTTGGTCGCAGGAATCATCATGTGCTGCGCCTGCTACGGCTTTATCGGTTTTTTGAACTTCCTTATATAAAAATGTATCGGCAGACCACCTGATCCGCCGATAAAAAGGAGAAGAATATGCGTTTTTTCAACCTTTTGCGTACCGAGCGCGGCAAAAAGCTTTCCGCCGGAGCGCTGCTGTTCGCCGCGATTTTCTCGAGATATGCAGCATACGGCTTCCGCTACTATCCGCAGCTTGACGACTATATCCAATACGACAAATACACCCTGCAAAGCATAAATGAGGTAGGCCTTCTCGGAGCGCGTCCGCTCTCTAACGTCATGGACATTCTCTTCTGGGGAAAGATGTGGGGCTTCCTTATACTCGCGGTAGCGATCATTTCGCTGATGTTCGCAGCATCCGCTCTGCTTTTCAGGGAAACATTTTCGAAATATTTCAAGACCGGATATTTCTTCTATGCTGTATATGCCCTGCTCCCCTTCGCATTCGAGGGAGTATATTGGCTTTCCGCATCGACGCGCATCGTCTGCGCGCTGTTCTACACCGCGCTTGCGCTGTACGCCTTTGTGCGCTTCCTTGACGGAGACAAAAAGCGCTATCTTGCGCTGTACATTCCGGCTCAGCTTGCCGCATTTGCCTCATACGAGCAGGGGATCGTGCTATCCTTTGCGCTCACCTTCATCTTCGCCGCGCTGTCATTGAAAACCAGCGGTAAGAGATGGCTCACATCGCTTTTTTCGGTCTCCAACGCCGCAATATACTTCGTATTCACCGGATATTTCTCAAAGAGCGGGCTGTATGCCTCCTCCGGATATCACGATCTGATACTTCCGACCGAGGCAGGATACTTCTCATCGCATCTTCCGGCTGTAATAAAGCAGATATTCTGCGCACTCGGCAAATCGAATGTGCTCACCCTTACAAAGGGCTTCGCACGCGGCGCCGAGATGATATTACATGACCGCCTGTGGCTTTATGCCGCGGTGCTGGTGATCCTGGCGGTGCTCTTTTTCCTTGTGCTTCGCCGTACAAATCAAAGGAGCAGCTCTGACGCTCGATTCGGCGTGGCGATAGCGCTTATCTTTGCCGTCGTCGCAGCCATACTTCCGCTCGCACCTTTCTTTGTACAGAGAAATCTGTGGGTGTGCCTGCGCGGAGCCGTTATGTGTATGCCCGGCATCGCTCTGCTTGCCGATATAATACTGTCGCTTATCTTCAAGAACAAAAACGTCGCGGCGGCTGTGTTCGCCTGCCTCGTCGTATGGTTCGGCGTCGCATCGGTGTCCGAGCTTCACGACTACAAGGTAACCTTCGAGCATGACAGCATGATAGCCGAGGCTATGGTGCGCGACATCCCGAACGACGAAAACGTCGGGCTGAAGATAGGACTTTTAAACGTCGAGTCCTGCTATCTCGAGGATCAAAACTACTACTATCACGAGCACATTCACGGCGTGACCGAGAGCTCGTGGGCTATCGGCGGAATATATTATTCCTACGCCGATGCCGAAAAAAATCCGAAGTTTACACCTCTGCATTTCGATACTCCTCTATACGAGAATTGGAACAAGGAGGCAAATGCACCCGAAAGCTTTGACAAGCTCTACCTCTATGACAAGGATGAAAATCGCTTCACGCAGGTATGGGCAACGCTTGAATCGAGCTCGCTCTATCTCTGTCGCGACGAAAGCGGAACGGTGCTGGCAACAATCGAGCTTGTCGGAAACGAAGCCTACGGCTCGCTTGTCGAAAAATAATATTTTATTGCATTTATCGCTGTATTGTGATATAATAACATACGTACTGCTATACAAGCATACGGCAGTTCAAAATCATTCGGTTTTATAACGAAATACAATCTTATCAAGAGTGGCGGAGGGACTGGCCCTGTGAAGCCCGGCAACCTGTACAATTGCGGATATGGTGCTAAATCCCGACAGATGAGAGCAAGTATATGACTGTATTCCGCGGCATAAATATACCGTCGGAAAAAAGCATATCCAATGCCCTCGGTCTGTCCGACCGCGGGCATTTTTGTTATCGAAAAACCGTAATTATAAAAAACATATGTGGAAAGGTTCGATGAAAATGAAAAAATTATTCACCTCGGAATCCGTAACAGAGGGACATCCCGATAAAATGTGCGACCTCATCTCGGACGCGATACTTGACGAGCTGATTCGTCAGGATCCCATGTCAAGAGTAGCCTGCGAAACAACTACCACGACCGGAATCGTCTCCGTCATGGGAGAGATAACAACCGAAGCATACGTTGACATACAATCCATCGTACGCGAGACGGTGCGCGAGATCGGCTACGACCGCGCCAAATACGGCTTTGACTGCGACACCTGCGCTATAATGAACTCGATACACGAGCAGTCGCCCGACATCGCGCTCGGCGTTGACAAGGCGTTCGAGTCAAAGGCGGGCGAAATGACCGATGGACTCGATATAGGTGCAGGAGACCAGGGCATGATGTTCGGATATGCCTGCGACGAAACTCCGGAGCTTATGCCTATGCCGATATCTACC
>CAZSUR010000111.1:0-5006 GCA_964610075.1 uncultured Lachnospiraceae bacterium | reverse complement strand
CGTCGACAAGCGCTTCTGCATCTCGGGTATTGCCAAAAAGGTCGGTCCCGATATCCACAACAAGCCGTCGATCGAAATATCCGATTCTGTCGAAGGGCGTACCTATGCGCTTACGATATTTCCGACCGACGAGCATTATGCGCGCGTGAAGGTCGGAGACAGGGTAGTCGTTCGCGCCAACTATCTTGTTATGAGCAACCTTTTCGGTGTGGTCGCAAAATACAGCGAGCTTGTATCGGCGGAAGGCTGAATAGCCGCCGCTCGGATGAGCTTATTTAATATAAAAAACGCGGATAGATTATTCGACTTTGATTTTTATCAGATTAAGGAAAAGCCTAAAACATGAATGGAAAAATTGAATCAAGTGCAGACAGTCAGTACAGAAAAATGACCGAAACTCCGGTGGCAAAGCTGATACTGTCGCTCGGCATACCTACGACGATAAGTATGCTTATAACAAACATATACAATATGGCGGACTCGTATTTTGTCAGCCAGGTGTCGCTCAGCGCAGGAGGGGCTACGAGCATCGTGTTCGGCATCATGTCGATACTTCAGGCGTTCGGATTTATGTTCGGCCACGGTGCCGGAAGTAATATAAGCCGGATGCTCGGAAGCAAGCATATAGAGAAGGCGAGACGCTACGCCTCGACCGGGTTCTTCTGTGCTCTGCTTTGCGGAGTTGTCATAATGACGGGAGGACTTGTATTCCTCGAGCCACTTATGCGGCTGCTCGGCAGCACGGAGACTATTCTTCCTTATGCCAAGGATTACGGAAGATGGATCCTTATCGCGGCTCCGGCCATGACCTCGAGCTGCGTGTTAAACAACATCCTGCGATACGAGGGCAAGGCTACGCTTGCCATGGTCGGACTCACTACCGGCGGTATACTTAATATGCTGCTCGATCCGCTGTTCATATTCACCTTCGGAATGGGAATCAGCGGAGCCGGACTTGCAACGGCGCTGTCGCAGTATATATCCTTTGTGATACTTCTGTCCGCATTTATGTTCGGCGGTACGCAAAGCAAGCTGTCGGTGCGCTTTATCGCAAGGGAGTCGGGAACGTATCGGGATATCGTTACGACCGGCCTTCCCAGCCTTGCGCGCCAGGGACTTAACAGCGTGTCGACTATGGTGCTGAACGCTCAGGCAAAGGTGTTCGGAGACGCCGCTATCGCAGCAATGGGCTACGTCGGCAGAACGTCGAGCCTGATATTCAGCGTCGGACTCGGTATCGGACAGGGCTTTCAGCCGGTGTCCGGCTTCAATTACGGTGCGAAGAAATATTCGAGGGTAAAGAAGGGAACGTGGTTCACCTTAGGCTTCGGCGCCGCCTTTATCGGCGTGATCTCGGCGGTATGCTTCGCATTTGCTCCGCAGATAATTTCGCTGTTTCGCTCGGAGGCGGCGGTGGTGGATATCGGCAGCACAGCGCTTCGCATCATGTGCGTGTTTTTGCTGTTTTTGCCGGTGTCGGTCGTGGCGACGATGCTGTTCCAAAGCATCGGAGAGAGCCTGCCGGCGCTCATACTTTCCTGTCTGCAAAGCGGAGGTGTATTTATCCCGCTGTGCCTGATACTTCCGCACTTCTGCGGAGTTATAGGAATCGCGCTCTCCCAGCCGCTTGCATATTTTGTATCGGCTTCGGTATCGCTTCCCGTGATGCTGAGATTTTTGCGGCGTTTGCCGGATGATGAATGAATATAATTTCGGAGGTTTAATGAAAATGAACACACTTGAAGCTATTTACAGCAGAAGATCCATACGTAATTTTAACGGTGAGGCTATCACCGACGCCGAGCTTGCGGAGATACTCAAGGCCGCATATGCGGCTCCGGTAGGCCGCGCGATGTACGATACTCTCGCACTTACGGTAGTGAGCGACAAGGAGCTGCTTGCAAAATGGGAGAAGCAGATGGCGGACGCCGTCGGAAATCCCGATATGCACCCCTTCTACGGAGCTCCCACCGTTATACTTGTGTCATCGGTTATCCCCTCGCCGGAGGCAGGCAACGTGAACTATTCCAACGCCGCAACGCTGGTGCAGAATATGGCGCTTGCCGCAACCGAGCTCGGGGTCGGAGCCTGCCATATCTGGGGCGCCGTACGCGCGCTCGACGCAGAGTCGGAGCTCGTGCGCGAGCTGAAGGTGCCGGACGGCATGGTACCCTGCTGTGCCATCGCGCTCGGTTACTTTGACGGCGGATACGAGCTGCGTGAGGTTGCCGAAAACCGTATCAAAACCGAATACGTAAAATGATCGCAACGTGATACCGAGGCTCGGGGCAGGTGGTTCTCACCTCCGAGCCTCGGTAGTGCTTTTTTAGGCGCAGGACGTGGTGCTTCAAGAGTTGCTTTACGCTGTGACTTCGTGCGGTGCTTCAAAGGGTACTTCGCGCCATGCTTCACGTCGCGCACCGCAATGTGTTCTACGCAGCACTTTTCAATGTGTGCGGCAATGTGTTCTGCGCGGTGTTTTGCGTTAAGCTCTGTGCTATACTTCGCGTGGGCACTTCATGCCGTGTATCGCACCATGCTTTGCACATCACTCTGCGCCGTGCTCCCCACCGACGGCGGTCGGACGGAGGCGTTTTTGTTCGGCTTTTTATCTTTCTATAAAGAAAACGCAAAGACGGCGGTTAAACTATTGACTTTAGTACGATAATGTGCTAAAATATTGAAGCGAAAATGATAGGGACGCCTTTATGCGTCGAAAAGAATCATTTGTGAAAGAATAAACGCTCGCACGGCGCTGCGCCGGAGCGTGGCTGCGGTATCGGCTGCGGCTTGGTGCATACGCGACAGATCGCTTGAGCTCTGGCGTGACTTCGCGGTGGACGGTCGCTTTGACGGTGGCTTGATTTCGCGGGTTACGGCTCGGCGTAGCCGCAAAAGCTCTCAGTAGCTCGGAGCTTGCGGCACAGTCCCCGGCGAAATGCGGCTGCGGTAGATGATGCGCGCAAGGCGCGCTCCGCTTCGGAGATGGTACGTGTGAAAGATAATGTGAGCGTTGACAGAACGGTTATCGGAAGGTTAGAAAAATGCAAATTGATCAGAATCTTTTAAAATTTGAAGAAAAAGCGGTGTTTACGCTCCGTGGTCTTTACTCGAAATACGGCTACAGCCAATTTAAGATGAGCAAGTTCGAGGAATACGACCTCTACTCCGAGAACAAGGACTTTTTGGTCTCGGACGGAGTTATAACCTTTAACGACGTGGGCGGAAAGCTGCTGGCATTAAAGCCGGACGTCACCCTTTCCATTATCAAAAATTCGAAGGGGCAGCGAGGAATAACCGAAAAATACTACTACAACGAGAACGTGTATCGTATCTCCGAGACCTCGCATACCTACAAGGAGATCATGCAGACCGGACTCGAGTGCATGGGTGATATTACCGAGCGTGAGGTATTCGAGGTGGCGCTGCTTGCGGCAAAGAGTCTTGAGCTGATAGACAGCAAATTCGTCCTGAAGCTTTGCCACATTGGACTTATAGATACGCTGCTTCGCGAGAGCTCGGTTGAGGATTCGCTCCGTCCGAGAATATACACGGCGATAAACGAAAAAAACTCGGGTGAGCTTAAAAAATTGCTCTCGCAGGAGCAGTTTGAAAGGCTCAAATGCCTTACAAAGACGTATAAAAGCGTCGAGGCTACCATCTCGGCGGTAGGCGAGAGCTTGGACGGCGAGGAATCACGCCGATGCTTCGGTGAGCTTGAAAACGTGTGCAGATATCTCGAAAAAGAGGGATACGGCGACAAGCTTCAGGTGGATTTTTCGGTTGCAAGCTTCGACGGATATTACAGCGGCATCGTTTTTAAGGGCTTTATAAGCGGAATCGCCTCGCGCGTGCTGTCGGGAGGTCGGTACGACAAGCTGATGCGGCGCATGGGCAAGGGTACCTCTGCTCTCGGCTTTGCCGTGTATCTCGATACACTCGAGCGGATAAACGAGACGCCTGAGGACGACGGCTTTATAAACATCGCGCTCCCGAAGGGCAGGCTGGGTGAGAAGGTCTACGATATATTCGAAGCGGCAGGCTTCGACTGCCCGTCGATACGCGAGGTCAATCGCAAGCTTATATTCGAAAACAAGGAGAAAAAGCTCCGCTTCTTCTGGGTGAAGCCCTCCGACGTTGCAATATACGTCGAGCGCGGAGCGGCGGATATAGGCGTTGCCGGCAAGGATATACTGCTTGAATATACCCCCGACGTGTACGAGCTGCTTGACCTTAATATAGGCAGATGCCGGATGGCTGTTGCGGCTAAAAAGGATTTTTGCGATGATCCCTCGAAAACGCTTCGCGTTGCGACCAAGTTTTCGAACATCGCCAAAAGCTATTACAGCGAAAAGTGTCGCGATATCGACATAATACATCTTAACGGCTCGATAGAGATCGCGCCGATATTGAATCTGTCCGACGTTATCGTGGATATAGTCGAGACGGGAAACACCCTGCTTGAAAACGATCTTGTGCCCTTTGAGACGATAGTTCCGATAAGCGCAAGACTTATATCAAACAAGGCATCCTTCGGCTTCAAATTCGAGAGGATCGAGCAGATACGAAAGGGACTTTTATCCGAGGTGACGAAAAATGATTAAGCTCATGAAATACGGCGAGATTTCAAAGGATGAAATTTTCGCGCGCGGCAAGACCTCCTTTGACGTCGGAGATGTTGTACGCGATATTATAGACAACGTAAAGGCGAGCGGGGACGCGGCTCTGCTTGAATACTGCGAGAAATTCGATGGGGCGAAGCTCGCCTCCCTTGAGGTGAGCGCAGAGGAGATCGAGGAGGCGTTCTCGCTTGTCGAGCCGAGGTTTATAGATATACTCGAGCGTGCGGCGGAGAATATCCGCGCATTTCACCAAAAACAGGTGCGAAACAGCTTTATCATAAACGATAAGGACGGAGTCGTCATCGGGCAAAAGGTCACGCCGATCGAGAGGGTCGGACTTTACGTCCCGGGCGGAACGGCGGCGTATCCGTCTACCATGCTTAT
>CAZSUR010000110.1:1835-5020 GCA_964610075.1 uncultured Lachnospiraceae bacterium | reverse complement strand
ATAAGCTTCGTCGAGCATCTCAATCAGCAGAAGCACGTCGAGCTTATAAACAAAGACGTCATATACATGAAGAGCCAGAAGGAGTTTACCACAGCCGAGATAGCAATTCAGTATAACGACAGCTACAACGAAACCTTAATGAGCTTCGCTAACAACATAATCACTCCCGAGGGAGGAACTCACGAGACCGGATTTAAGACTGCGCTTGCAAAGGTAATAAACAACTTTGCGAGAAAGCTCAACTATCTCAAAGACGCGGACAAAAACCTCACGGGTGAGGATGTAAGAGAGGGACTGTGCGCTATCATCAGCGTAAAGCTTAAGGATGCTCAGTTCGAGGGTCAGACGAAGGCAAAGCTCGGAAATTCGGAGATGAGAACCTTTGTCGATCAGCTTATGACCGAAAAGCTAAGCGAATATTTTGAGGAAAATCCAACGGTAATAAAGGCTATTCTCGATAAGGCGCTTGCCGCTGCAAGAGCAAGAGAAGCCGCAAGAAAGGCAAGAGACTTAACGCGCCGCAAGGGAGTGCTCGAGGGCACCTCGCTTCCCGGAAAGCTTTGGGACTGCCAGGAAAAGCGTGTTGACGTGACAGAGCTTTATCTTGTCGAGGGTAACTCGGCGGGAGGCTCGGCAAAGGACGGAAGAAACAGTAAATATCAGGCTATCCTTCCTCTGCGCGGAAAGGTGCTTAACGTTGAAAAGAGCCGACTTGACAAGGTCTACTCGAACAGCCAGCTCATTCCGATAATCCAGGCTCTCGGCTGCGGAATCGGAGACGAATTCGATATAAGCAAGCTCCGCTACGGCAAGATAATCATCATGGCGGATGCCGATGTCGACGGATCGCATATAAGAATACTTCTTTTGACCTTCTTCTTCCGTCATATGAAGAAGCTTATAGAAAACGGAAACATATATCTCGCACAGCCGCCGCTCTATAAGGTATTCAAGGGCAAGCAGATAAGATATGCTTTCTCTGACGAGCAGAGAGACGAGTACATAGAGGAGCTCGGCGGAAACGTTGAGGCGGAAAGATATAAGGGTCTTGGTGAGATGGACCCCGAGCAGCTTTGGGAGACTACTATGGATCCCGAAAAGCGTACGCTTCTTAAGGTGTCGATGGAGGATGCCATTGAGTGTGATAAGGTATTCTCGGTGCTTATGGGAGATAAGGTCGAGCCGCGCCGCGAATTTATAGAAGCAAATGCAAAATATGCCGTAAATCTTGATATATGATCCCGATGGGAAAAATATCGAGACGTTGTAAATAAAATTATCCACAGGCTGTTTAAAACGGTGTGGATAAACCTGCAAAAAACGATAAAAAAACAGGCAAAAATCAGCATAATAACAGCGGTTTTCATAGGTTGAAAACTATGGAGCGGAGATAACTCACCGCTTGTGGAAAACCTGAAGAAAACGGCTTTGCACATCTAAAAAATCGGAGCTGCGGCACCGAACGAAAGGATTAGCTTACGGTGGAAAAAGAAAAGACAGAAAATTACGAATATCCGGATCAAAAAATAGTACCGGTTGAAATGAAAAACGAGGTGGAGCAGTCGTTTATCGAATACGCGATGAGTGTTATCGTTGCGCGTGCGCTCCCCGATGTCCGAGACGGACTGAAGCCCGTTCACCGCAGAATCTTATATGCGATGTATGAGGATAAGCTTACCTACGATCGCCCCTTCAGAAAATCGGCGACGACGGTAGGTAACGTGCTCGGTAGATACCATCCTCACGGTGACAGCGCCGTTTACGATACGATGGTTCGTCTTGCACAGAACTTTGCAATGAGATATCCGCTTATCGAGGGACACGGAAACTTCGGTAACATCGACGGAGACCAGGCGGCTGCTTACCGTTATACGGAGGCACGTATGGCGCGCATGGCGGACGAGATGACGCGCGACCTTGAAAAGGACGTCGTTCCCTTTACGCCTAACTTCGATAACAAGCTGAAGGAGCCGGTAGTGCTCCCCGCGCGCTTCCCGAACCTGCTTGTAAACGGTTCGATCGGTATAGCGGTAGGTATGGCTACCTATATCCCTCCGCATAACCTGAGCGAGGTCATAGACGGAACGATAGCGCTGATGGAAAATCCCGAGATCACCATCCCCGAGCTTATGGAGCATATAAAGGGTCCGGATTTCCCGACCGCAGCGACAATATATGGCTCGATGGGGATCCGCCAGGCGTATACTACCGGACGCGGAAAGGTCATGGTGCGCGCAAAGGCGGACGTTGATGAGGACAAGCGTCGCATCGTTATTACCGAGATACCCTATCAGGTAAACAAGGCGGATCTCGTTCAGTCGATGGCTAACTGCGTAAAGGATAAGCGTATAGAGGGCGTTACCGAGATACGTGACGAGAGCGGACGCGACGGACTTCGCATAGTCGTCGAATATCGCCGCGATGCAAACGGTCATATAATCCTGAATCAGTTCTATAAGTACACGCAGCTTCAGGATACCTGCGCAATAAATATGCTCGCGCTCTGCGACGGAGTGCCGAGGGTACTCAATCTCAAGCAGATACTTGAATACTACGTTGCACATCAGGAATCGGTTATAGTAAACCGTGTAAAATACGAGCTTAAGAAAGCTCTCCATGATGCACATATAAACGAGGGCTATAAGATAGCCATAGACAATATCGACGAGGTCATCCGCATCATCCGCGAAAGCGGCTCTATCCCAGAGGCAAAGGAGGCCCTCATGCGCCGCTTTGTTGCCGACGACGTCGCCAACATCACCGGCGAGACCGGCGGAGAGGGACTCTCGAACGAGCAGGCTCAGGCTATCGTCGAGATGCCGCTCGGACGCCTTGCCGGAATGGAAAGAAACAAGATAGAGGAAAGACTCGCAGCGCTTCATGCAAGCATACGCGAGTACAACGCTATCCTTGCGGACGAGAATAAGATAAAGGGACTTATCCGCGACGACCTGCTTGAGATCAAGCGTCGTTACGGAGATGAACGCCGTACCGAGCTTGTTCCGGTCGAGAACGAGATAATGCTCGAGGATCTCATAGAGCGTCACACCTGCGTTATCACAATGACGAGAAGCGGGTACATAAAGAGACTTGCATCCGATACCTACTCATCTCAGCGCAGAGGCGGAAAGGGCATTATCGGTATGACGACAAAGGAGGAGGATCTGGTCGAGCACGTTGTTGCC
>CAZSUR010000110.1:0-1825 GCA_964610075.1 uncultured Lachnospiraceae bacterium | reverse complement strand
TCCAACCTGCTTCTGTTCACAAATCTCGGTAAGGTCTATATGAAAAAAGTATATCAGATCCCCGAGGCATCGCGTACCGCAAAGGGCACGAATATCGTAAACATAATAGATATCGAGCCGAACGAGTCGGTCACGGCGATGATATCCATAACCGATTTTGTAGACGACGAATATCTCACCATGGTGACGAGAAACGGAACGGCAAAGCGTACGCCTTTGTCCGAGTACGAGAACTGCCGCCGCGGAGGAAAGAGAGCCATATCGCTTGACGAGGGTGACGAGCTTGTATTCGTTGCAAATACTAAAGGCGAAGAAAACATCATAATCGCGACAGCAAACGGCTATGCCGTCCGCTTCGACGAGAGGGATGTACGTTGCATGGGCCGTACCGCAAGAGGTGTGCGCGGAATCAAGCTTTCGGAGGGCGACTACGTTGTCGGCTGTGCCGTATGCGACGAGGATAAGGAGCTTATCACGATAACCCAGAAGGGCTTCGGAAAGAGAAGCCGCTTTGATGACTTCTCCTGCCACAACAGAGGCGGAAAGGGCGTATGCTGCCATAAGATAAGCGAAAAGACGGGACTTCTTTCCGGAATCGGAGTTGTAGACGTTGAGGATGATATAATGATAATCACGAACGAGGGAACGATGATACGTACCTCGGTCGAGGAGATACCGATATACAGCCGCAGCGCCGGCGGAGTTATAGTAATGCGACTCTCCGGAGACTCGTATATCGCAAACTTTGCGGTGGTTGATAAAGAGGACGAAGAAGTCGATGCCGCACCGGCGTCTGAGGGCTCGCTTGCCGACGTCTCGGACGAAGGAGAGGTAACGGGCGCGGAGGAGATCCCCGCAGCTGAGCCGGCTGAATAAAGGACGGCAGACAGTCTATCCGTTTTTCTTTGAATTGAAAGGAACGTAAGAAAATCAATGGCATATATCGAGATAAAATGCGAAAACTGCGGAGCGATGAACAAGGTTGAGGAGAGTAACGAATCTCCCATATGCAGAATATGCATCCAGCCGCTTAATCGCACGAAGCAGAGCGTTGTGCGCGTTGACAGAAAGACGCCGGTTGAACAGCAGCTTGAATACGGCTATCGCACCGGAAATCCGGAGCATTTCCGAAACGTGCTTGAAATGGAGCCGGGTCAGCCACTTGCAGAGATGGGACTTGAGTTTTTTGCTCTCGTCGATCGCGCACGCGCAAACGAAGCCTCAAGCGAGGATTTCGAGAAGCTTGACGATATGTTAAAGCGCCTGCTTGATATCGAAAACTACTCGAACGCAGAGGCGCTCAAGCTTGCGATGAAGCGTATAGAGCAGGCAAAATCCGTGCTTTGAGCAGAAGGCTTAGAGATACAGCCGGATAAAGCAAAAATAAAAGCATCCCAATACCGCCATGCGGCGTATGGGATGCTTTTTTTTGCGGTTTGGCTTGTACAATTTTGTGCTTTTTTCGATTGTTCGTGCTTGTTTACGGTTTTTTTCGCTTGTATTTGTGCGAGAGCCGCCTCCCGGACGCTTGACAAGTGGCGGATTCGGCTTCTGTTGCACTCAAAAGCATGATGGTGGCATCGTAACGGCGGAATTTCGCAATAGTGGTGCGCCGTAACGGCTGCATGGGCGCATAAATGGACTATTGAAATAACGACAGCGCGCTATAATGCTCGCGCGGCGTAAAAGCTCGAAATAACTGCGGCGCTCGGTAACGGTCGCGCGACATAACAGCGGAGTCGAAAATGCAGGAGACGCACCTCCGAGCCTTGCGATGCTCGATGAAGTATATCTCCTGCATTTTTTATTTCGTTACTTTTGCCTT
>CAZSUR010000109.1:0-5027 GCA_964610075.1 uncultured Lachnospiraceae bacterium | reverse complement strand
TATATGCCGGGATAAAGCAGCCGACTATCGCGGCGCTGAACAGCATATCGAAAAGGGACAGCGGTATGCGCGATGCCGCGGAGAATGCCGCAGCGGCGGAGCCTGTTCCGTAGTGGGATGCAAGCAGCACCGAGCGAAGCATTCCCAAAACCTTCGACAGCACCGTTGCCGCCATCATAAATATTACCGTGCGAACGGTTTTTTTAGCAGTTTGCTCTTTTATTTCACTCATAACAGATCGGGGCGCTTGCGCTTGGTGCGTTCAAGTGCCGCGTCGTACCTCCATTTTTCTATTACCGCGTGATTGCCGGACAAAAGCACGTCCGGAACACGTTTTCCTTTAAACTCTATCGGTCTTGTATATTGCGGATATTCAAGCATACCGCAGGCAATGCTTTCAAGCTCGTAGCACTCCTTGTCGGAGAGCACGCCGTCGCACAGCCGCGAAACGCAGTCTATAAGTATGCAGGCAGGCAGCTCGCCTCCGGTCAGAACGTAGTCTCCGACCGATATCTCCTCGTCGACTATCGTCTCGAGCACGCGCTCGTCTACCCCCTCGTAATGGCCGCACAGTATGGTAAGCTGATCGTAGGTCGCAAGCTCGGCAGCCTTGCGCTGGGTCAGCTTCTTCCCCTGCGGAGACATATATATCACGCGCCGCTTTTCAACACCGAGCTCCGAGAGCTCCGCCGATATCGCGTCAAAGCAGGAGCATATGGGAGGCGCAGCCATGAGCATCCCCATGCCTCCGCCGCACGGAGTGTCGTCCACCCGGCGGTGCTTGTCCTCCGAATAGTCGCGCACGTTGTGAGCGTGCACCTCAAGCTTTCCCGAATCTATCGCTCTGCCTATAATGCTCTCCCCCGTAACGTAGCGTATAAGCTCGGGAAAGAGGGTCATAACGTCAAATCGCATCATTCAAACATCCCCTCGATCGGTCGTATGAATATTCCGGCATCGGTATCGACGCGGCACACGAACTCGTCAACGGCAGGCATCAGCGCCTTGCCGTTTCCGGTATCTATCTCGTATATATCTCCTGCACCGAGATTAAGCACGTCGGTCAGCTTTCCGTATACGCGGCCGGTATCCTCGTCGATAACGTCGAGCCCCAATATATCGGAGATGAGCACCGAGCCATCAGGCAACGGTATATCATCCCGATGAGCGTACAGCACCGTGCCGCGCATAGCCGCGGCATCCTCGACCGTCTCAACTCCGCTAAGGAACAAAACGGTGAACCGCTTCTGCACGAACGCGCGCTTTACCGAAAACCGAGAATAAGCTCCGCCGCGCAAAACGTACACGCTCGTAAGTCCTGCGAGCACCTCGGGCGAATCGCACCACGGCTCGACCTTGACAGCTCCCGCAACTCCGTGCGTGTTTATTATTTTTCCGACCTCAAGATATTCTTTCATAAAAAACTCCGTCGATAAACCAATAAATGCAGAAGATTTCCTCTCTGCACATCCGTGTAATTTTACCATTACACGGCTATTAAGTGTTTAATATAATGTAAATATTGCTCGGCGCGCCCTCACTTCACGTACTTCTGCTGCGCCTCGTAGTAGGAAAGTATGCCGTCAACTATTCCCTGCGCTGCGCGCTCGAACCCGTTTCCGTAAAGCATCGTCTCCGTCTCCTCGACGTTCGTGATAAAGCCGACCTCGACAAGCGCCGCCGGGAATTTCGGATTCCGCACCATGGCAAGCCTCTGCCTTGTGACATCGCGCTCGTAGCGCGACAGCGCGGTCGACGTACCGCTTGATATATTCTGTGCGAGCAGCTTGCCCGAATCCGCGTAGTAGAGGGCTATAAGTCCGCGCACCGTCGTGATATTCACGTTGTACTCCATCGAGTTTTGGTGGATAGAGACAACAAGCTCCGGATCCGCCTCGTTTATCATCACAACGCGCTCGCTTCCGAGATCTACCGTTATATCCTCGTCGCGCGTGAGCAGCACCTCCGCACCGAGAGCTCGAAGCTTATCCGCGCACAGCATGGCTATCTTCAGATTCATCGCCGCCTCTGTATACTCCGGATCGGCACCCAGCGCGCCGGTATCCTCGCCGCCATGCCCTGCATCGAGCCAAATCCGCTTCGATTCAAGCGGCGCATCCCCCGATGCGAGCATCGTGGGACAGCCGAGCTTAACTCTCGCCTTGCCATCGACGTATTCGAAATCGAAGCCGTAAAAATTCTCATCCGCTATAAGCGGAAAGGAATAGGTCGCGACCGACTCCTCGCATCCCTCGAGCTTGCCCGAGGAAAATAGTATATTGTCGGAAAATTTCACCTCCGGCACCTGCTCGGAGCAGTTATAAAGCGATACGTAGAAGATTCCGTCGTTGATATAAGCGTGCATTGGAACGTCGGCGTCCACCTCGAAGGTGATATATACATTCTCCGCATCTCCCGTCACCTCGGCGGCGGACACGACAGCCTCCGTGTATCCGTCCTTCACCGTCTCCACCTGTTTTTCGGGTATATATCCGCCCATGCGGAGCAGATAGTAGCCGTTTTCAAGCTTCACGGCCGAGTCCTCCATGCCGAGCGCCTGCGGAGCGTAATCGTCGTAATACCAGCTGTTCGGCGCGACCTTGAGATTGCCATCGTCAACGACAGTCTTTATCGGGATGGTCTCGCCGTCAGCGAGCACCCTTATATTTCCGCTTTCCGCCATCGCGCGCTCGCCTGCGCGCGATGCCGTTATTTTGATATGTCCGGCATCATAGCCCTCGGAGGAGGAGCGGACGGTCAACTTGCCCGTGTACGTCTCACGCGCATACTTCTCGTCGGAAGTAACGCCTCCCGACGGCTTGAGATAAACCGCATCGTAGCCGAGCGATGCCGTGACCTCGCTTCCGATAGGCGCGTACACCTTCAGCTCTATCTCGCTGCCTCCGCCTCCGCTCCAATCGCCGGACGGCGATACAAGCTCCGCCGTGTACGAGTCGAGCAGCACCGGAGCGCTCTCTCCTCCGCCGGCCCTGCGATTCACAAGGTGAGTATAGCTTTTGCCGTTCTGGGTGAATTCGAATTTATTTTCGCCCTCCTCAAGCGAGGTGTAAACCGAATAATATCCGTTTTTTGTGACGCTCACCGGCTCACCCTCAAAATACAGAGGATACGCCGGATCGCACCGTCCTATAAGATAGGTGTTCTCGTACGACGTATAGCTTCCGGACTCGGGTGAGCTTACCGTAATATCCACTCCGTTCGATTTCGGAGCGGAGTATATTATCTCGTCCGCAAAAAGCTCGCGTAGCGACGCCTGAACGTCCCTCTCGTCCGCCTTTATCGCGGCGTAGCCGTAAAGCGCACTTCCGATATACGCGCGCTCGCTTCTCGCATATTCGATCTGGCAGCGCAGCTCGTCCTCATCGCTCCATTCGGAGATGCGGTACGCGCCGTGCCCGATAACAAGACCTATTCCCGGATACTCGGATAAACGCGAGTTCCACCATCTCACAAGCGCTCCGTACGGCGCATTTTTGGTAGAAAACTCCCAATATATCTGCGGTGCGATATAGTCAACGTATCCGTCCTCGAGCCACGCAAGCGTGTCGCAGTAGAGCGCGCTGTACGATTCAAGCCCGGAGGTTGCGCTTCCGCCGTTCGTACCGTCATCGTTCTTCCATATTCCGAACGGAGACACGCCGAAGCTGCAATCCTTATCTATGTCCTTTATCGTGTCATAGCAGAGCCTGACCATCGTGTTCACATTATCTCTGCGCCAATCGTC
Organism: uncultured Lachnospiraceae bacterium; assembly: GCA_964610075.1. Lineage (GTDB taxonomy): Bacteria > Bacillota > Clostridia > Oscillospirales > CAG-272 > CAZSUR01. The sequence continues at coordinate 1,282 of CAZSUR010000109.1, read as the reverse complement.
TCTTGACATATCGCCTCCGTATACGGCGTACGAGGCATCGTCGTCAAAGACGGCGCCGCTCACCGGATACGGATAGAAGTAATCGTCGAATATTATTCCGTCAACGTCATACCCGCGCACGATCTCGGCTACGCCGTCGCAAACGAGAGCACGCACCTCCGGTATTCCGCAGTCGAAATACATCCGCCCGTCCGCATAGTTCACCGTCCACTCGGGATGTCGGCGCGCAGGGCTTCGCTCGGGCAACGCCTCAACGTCATGCTCGGGCGAGGAGGCAGAGCCTACCGTGATCCTTAGCGGATTCACCCAGGCGTGAACGTATATTCCCATCGAATGAGCCTTCTCGACGATATATTCGAGCGGATCAAAGCCACCCGGGAGCGTGTCCGAAACGTCCCCCAAAAGAAACTCGGACACCGGAAATATATCGGACTTGTACAGCGCGTCTGCTGTCGGCCTGACCTGAAAATATATTGTATTAAGTCGGCAGTCGTATGCCGTTTTTACTATGTCGTCAAGCTCCGCGCGCAGCTCGTCCGCCAAAAGCCCCTTCTTTGAGGGGAAGTTTATGTTCGACACCGAGGCTATCCATACTCCTCTCACCTCGGCGCTCGGATCTCCGAAGGCGGCGGTGAAGGTGCTCTCCGCATCCGACGGAGAGCTGTCTCCGACATCGGATGAAAAATAGCTGCCTACCGGATATCGACTTATAAGGGTCGGTACCATTGCCGCGCCGAGCGCGACGAGCACGGCACCGCAGAGTATCAGGGCTACTCCCCGAAACCATCCCGGAATACGATTTGATACGTCCATAATTCAAGCCCTTTCCTAAAGCAGACAGCGCAAAGCACTACCGTATACTGTCAGTATAACAAATTTTTCTGCTTTTTTCAACATATTCCGCCCTGCGCTCACGCAAAAGCGCACAAGGCTGCACGTCCTATTTTATGCGCGTATCGAAGACAAAATGAATGATCGAGAAAAACGGCAGCACAAGCGCTCCGCGCGGAGCATGTTACGGCAGAAGCGAGGTGGAACGATTCGTCGCCGGCACTCGCGGTGCATGAAGTGTTGCTGTGAGGCAGAAAGCGTCACAGCAGAGCTAAATGCGTGTCGTTCCGGTGAAGCGCGGCGTGGCAGGAGCGCGGCACTCCGATACATCCAAGCCCGATGGGGCGAGACAGCCTCACCTCGAGCACAAAAAATCGCACCGGCATGGGAGCGCTCCCTCTGTCGGTGCGATTGGATTATCGTTTTATTCGGTTTCGACGAACTGCGCGGT
>CAZSUR010000108.1:1391-5040 GCA_964610075.1 uncultured Lachnospiraceae bacterium | reverse complement strand
TTCTCTTGCAGATTCCCATGTGCGGACAATAATCAATCAGGGTATGGAGCATATTGAAGAATAAGAAAGAAGAAGGAAAAGGAGACGAAGATTATGAAAAAGACCTTTAAGCTTGAGAATCTGGATTGTGCAAACTGTGCAGCTAAAATGGAGGATAAGATACGCCGTATCAAGGGCGTCGAGGACGTGAATATAAGCTTCATGACGCAGAAGCTGACCTTGACGGCGGACGATGCCTCCTTTGACGACATTCTTGCTGAGGCACAGAAAGTGTGCAAGCGCATCGAGCCTGATTGCAGAATAATAGTGTGATTCTCTTATATATAAAAGGAGCATTTTAATGAACTCGAAACAAAAGAGGATGCTTGCCTCGGCGATTTTAGGATTTTGTGCGCTTATCTTGGCTCTCCCTATAAAAAACGAGACGGCAAGAGTCGTGATATTCATCTTAGGATATGCCGCGGCAGCGTGGGAGATACTTTTCCGTGCGATAAAGAACGTTCTGCGCGGTCAGGTATTCGATGAAAACTTCCTTATGGCTGTGGCGTCGATCGGTGCTATCGCTACCGGCGAATATGCCGAGGCTTTGGGGGTAATGGTATTCTATATCGTAGGAGAGTTGTTCGAAAGCTATGCAGTCGGACGCTCTCGCCGCTCGATCAGCGAGCTTATCGACATACGACCCGAATATGCGACCGTGCGGCGCGGAGACGAGCTTGTGCGCGAGATGCCGGAGGACGTTTCGGTCGGAGATATCATAACAATCTCCCCGGGTGAGAAGATACCGCTTGACGGAGTTGTGCTCACCGGCAGAACTACCGTCGATACCTCCGCCATAACCGGCGAATCGGTGCCGAGAAACGCCGTGCCCGGAGACGACGTTATCAGCGGATGCATAAATATAAGTGGCGTGATCGAGGTCAAGGTCACCAAATGCTTTGAGGAGTCGGCTGTATCAAAGATACTCGACTTGGTCGAAAATGCCGCATCAAAAAAAGCTCCGGCGGAAAACTTTATCACAAAATTTGCAAAATATTATACCCCGAGCGTTTGTGGTGCGGCACTTCTGCTCGCTGTACTGCCTCCGCTTGCGTTTAACGGTGCGTGGAGCGATTGGATCCACCGCGCACTCTCATTTTTGGTAATATCCTGCCCTTGCGCGCTCGTTATATCCGTTCCGCTCGGATTTTTCGGAGGGATCGGCAGGGCCTCGCGGCAAGGCGTGCTTATAAAGGGCAGCAACTATATGGAGGTGCTTGCCAACGCCAAAACGGTAGCGTTCGACAAGACCGGAACGTTGACCGAGGGCGAGTTTGCGGTAAGACGTATATGCGTTTGCAACAGAGATGCGCTCGGAATAGCGGATAAAGCCGGTGCCGAGTCGATTGACGATATAGCGGATGAATCCGCTGATAAAATTGCAAGCAGATCTGACGATGAAGCTGAGGCAAGTGAGACGATGCTTCGCCTTGCGGCAAAGGCGGAGGCGTATAGCTCGCACCCGATAGCCCTATCCCTTAAAAAAGCTTCGGGGATAGGTATGCCCGAGCAGGGCGTGGATAAGGTTGTGCAGACGGACGGGCGCGGGATCACAGCCGAGGTCGACGGACGTACGGTGCTTGTCGGCAACGCTGCGATGATGCGCGAGCACTCGCTTGAACCGGCTATGTCGGAGCATATCGGAACGATAGTGCACGTCGCAGTTGACGGCAGCTACACCGGATATATAATCATCTCGGACGAGATAAAGCCAACATCAAAGGGACTTATCCGCTCGCTTGGCGAGTCGGGTATCAAAAAGACGGTAATGCTCAGCGGCGACAACCGTGGTAGCGCCGAGGCGATCGCAGCACAGCTCGGTATAGACGAGGTGTATGCGGAGCTGCTCCCGAACGAAAAGGTGGAGGCTCTTGAGAGACTGAAGCGTGAGAATCCCGTAGGAAACCTTGTTTATGTAGGTGACGGCGTGAACGACGCTCCGGTAATAATGCGCGCGGACGTCGGAGTCGCTATGGGAGCGATAGGCTCTGATGCGGCGATAGAGGCGGCGGATGTGGTCATAATGGACGACGACCCGGAAAAGCTCGTTTACGCGTGCAATATATCAAGGAGCACCCTACGTATAGTCAAGGAGAATATAATCTTCTCGCTTTCGGTCAAGGCGGTCGTTATGGTGCTCGGAGCGCTTGGTATTGCGAGTATGTGGCTCGCTGTCTTTGCGGATGTCGGAGTTCTTATACTGGCTATACTTAACTCGATGAGGACGATGGCGAAAAAATAAAGCGCGTAGGCAGAGCTGCCGCGTGGAAGAATGACGGCTCGCGGTAAATGCATCGGAGCAGGTGCACTCGAGCTGCATCGCAGCTATGATGCCGCCGGCGACGCTTGTGCGAATGACGGCTCGCGGTGTGCGTTTAAAGCAATATAATTACAAGGATCGGTCAGCTTTAGTGCGCCGATCCTTCTTTTTTCGGCGCTGATGAGCTTTGGTTGTCGGCTCCACACCGTTTTTTGCTATTCTTCTGCCTTTACCGTCGTGCCTTATCCATCTTTACGAAGCCTCACCGAGAGCTGCCGCTCTTGCCGTGCGAAAAGACGGTTGAACGAGCCGTCTGTAAGCTCGTGCGTCACATATTTTTGCGGATGCTTCGGCGGAAGCGTACGCCCGAGACTTCGGAGGCGGACAAATTCGGCAAATCCCGTTCCGGTTATGAATAATAAGATTTTTACGAGAATATATTGAAATATAATTCAATGAAAATCGTACGGAGGAATATTATTATGGCTGAGATGAGGGAATCGTCGATATACAGCGATATAGCCACGCGGACGGGCGGCGATATCTACGTTGGGGTCGTAGGCCCTGTGCGTACCGGGAAATCCACCTTTATAAAGAGGTTTATGGAGGCTCTTGTGCTGCCCAATATAGAGGATCAATACGACAGAGAGCGTGCGAGGGACGAGATGCCGCAGAGTGCTGCGGGAAAAACGGTGATGACGACCGAGCCGAAGTTTATCCCGGACGAGGCGGTGAGAATATCCTTCGGGGACAATGCCACCATGCGCGTAAAGATGATAGATTGCGTTGGATTTATCGTTCCGCAGGCGCTCGGTCATATAGAAAACGGAGGACCGCGGATGGTGAATACTCCTTGGTCGAAGGAACCTCTTCCGTTTGACGAGGCGGCGGAGATGGGAACGCGGAAGGTGATAACCGATCACTCCACAATCGGGGTGCTGGTCACGACCGACGGAAGCATCGGCGAGATAGCTCGCGAGAGCTACGAGGAGGCGGAAAGGCGGACGATAGAGGAGCTTAAAGCTATCGGAAAGCCGTTTGTTATAGTGGTAAACTCGGCGCATCCGGAAAATGAGGATACGGTAGCGCTTGCCATGCGGCTGGAGCGCGAAAGCTCGGTACCGGTGGCGCTCGTGAACTGCCTCGAGCTCGACCGTGAGGATATTTTGCATATACTCGAGATGGTGCTGCTCGAGTTCCCGGTGCGCGAGATATCGGTGAAGCTGCCCGGCTGGACGGAGGCACTCGACCGGTCGCATCCGCTCGCATCGGCGCTGCGCGGATCGGTAAAGGCTTGCGCCGAGCAGATATCGCGCACCGGCGAGATAAAGGAATGCTTCGATGCCCTGC
>CAZSUR010000108.1:0-1381 GCA_964610075.1 uncultured Lachnospiraceae bacterium | reverse complement strand
TCGAGATATGCTCGGTAGATTTCGGTACCGGCTGTGCCACCGTTTCGTGCGAGCTTGACGAGGAGCTGTATTATAAGACGCTCGGTGAGATCACCGGCTTTGAGATAGACTCGGACGCGAGACTTATAACGCTTCTGCGTGAACTGTCGGAGGTCAAAAAACGCTACGACAAGGTCGCAGAGGCGCTATCCGACGTCGAGCGGACGGGGTATGGGATCGTGACACCCGACGTTGAAGATCTCACCCTGAAGGATCCGGAGATAGTGAAGGAGTCGGGAGGCTACGGCGTGCGGCTGAAGGCAGGCGGCACCTCGATACATATGATACGCGCGAACATAGAGACCGAGATAAATCCAATAGTCGGCTCGGAGCAGCAGTCGGAGGACCTGGTGAAGTATCTCTTGCGCGAGTTCGAATCGGAGCCGTCGAGGGTTTGGGAGTCGAACATATTCGGCAAGACTATGCACGAGCTGGTGACCGATGGGCTGCATAACAAGCTCGAGCATATGCCGGAGGATGCGCGCAGAAAGATAGCGGAGACCCTGCAGCGCATAATTAACGAGGGAAGCGGAGGACTTATCTGCATACTTTTATAAGCGGTACTTGCAGGATATCGAAATAAGGGCATCGGGATATAAGACGATGCTCTTCTTTTGTCGATTTTTATTCCGGAGGTGATGGCGTTGAAGAATTTTGCGAGCTTTTGCGAGCTTGGAGAGAAGAACGTTGTGAATATATGTGACGGAGAGGCGCTCGGCTGCGTCTGCAATCTCGAGGTTGATATATGCTCGGGCAGGGTGTGTGCACTTTATGTCGGGCGCCCGGGAGAGGGGTTGTTCTCGCGCGGCAGAGAGATAAGGATAGCCTGGGAGCGGATCGAGTGCATCGGTGAGGATGTGATACTCGTGCGTCTGCCCGAGCATGAAAAGGAGCAGGACGCGCCCTGCGAGCATAAGGGCAGACCGCGCTTTAAGCTTTTTTAGACCGAGATGACATGCAAGATCGAGTCAACGTTGCGGTAAAGAGCGAGTTGCGTGTGACAGATGTGGAAAGACACTTTGGTTAAAGCGTGGCTGTATCAGAGCGCGACGGCTGCACCGTATGCCGGCAACGGTTGCATCATATGATTTCTAATTGTTCGCGCCGGGTAATCGTGACGGTATAATATATGATATAACAGGTGCGCCGAGGCTCCGCGTCGGGTGTATAAAATGCGATCCGACGGATATAGCCTGCCATAAATGTAAAAAAAGTGTAAACAATTACTTACCACTTGAAAATGTATATAAAATATGTTATAATAACCGACGGTCAAAAAATACACACACAGCGCAGGCATTCGGTGACGCACGTCGCGTTGTGGTGGCAACAACCGAAGGAG
>CAZSUR010000107.1:0-5049 GCA_964610075.1 uncultured Lachnospiraceae bacterium | reverse complement strand
AGAGTATACGCCGGCAATGTGATCTTTTCTTTCTTTTCCATGATAGCCTACCGCCCTTCTTTCGAACATTCCGATTGAGATATCGCACACCGTTGTATGTTTTATCATCAGTCATTACATCTGGTATTGGATACTATTATATGCTATATTTGTGTCCGATTATACGTGATATTGTGAACAATATAATAACATTATCGATGTTGACATGACAACGAGTTTGATATATAATATGTACAGAACAACGAAAAGGAGTGTTTTTATGCAGTTCACCGCAGAAGATATGAAAAGCTATCACTGCCCGCGTTGGGCGGAATATCCCGATCTTGATCTGTACATGGATCAGGTGATATCGGTTTTGGAAAGGAACCTTGCATTTTTCTCGGAGCCGGAGAAAAGCATCACTCCGACCATGATAAACAACTACGTAAAGCAGCAGGTGCTCCCCTCTCCGCTAAAGAAAAAGTATAACAAAACGCACGTCACCTCCCTCTTTATGATATGTATATTAAAGCGTGTGATAAGCATAAACGAAATAAAGCTGCTCATCGACCGTCTCACCTCGACCGACGGCACCGAGCGAGCATTCGATACCTTCTGCGAGATACTCGAGAGCTCGATACGCAGCTGCTTCTCGGGCACACCTACCGAAACCGCACCCGAGACGGCGGATTCCGCGGTATGTATACTCCATTCGGTGGTAAGCGCGTTCTCGTCGCTCACGTACGCAAAATTCGTCTTTGACGAGATAAGCGAAAATGCCGCACCCTCCGACAAAAAGGAGGAGAAGTCAAAGGATAAGAAGCAGAAGAAGGAAAAAGCGGAAAAGCCCGAAAAGCCGGAGAGCGACGACACGGCAAAGGCTCGGGACAACGACTGATAATTTCACAAAATCGGAGACAATATTTTGGTTAAGATCGGAAATATAACGCTTAAAAACGGACTTATACTTGCGCCGATGGCAGGTGTGACCGACTACGCCTACCGCACGATATGCCGTATGCGCGGAGCTGAGGCTGTCGTATCCGAGATGATATCGGCAAAGGCGATCCACTACCGCGACAAAAAGACCAAGCTGCTTGCAAGGATAACTCCGGACGAGAAGCCTATGGCTATACAGCTGTTCGGCTCGGAAAAGGAGATCATGGCGGAGGCGGCGAAGCTGCTCGAGGATATGCCCGAGCCTCCGTCCTATATAGACATAAATATGGGCTGTCCGGTACACAAGATAGTATCGAACGGCGAGGGCAGCGCGCTCATGCGCGAGCCCTCAAAGGCAGCGGAGATAGTATACGCCGTATCTCGCGCGATAAAGCTTCCGGTAACGGTAAAAATGCGCACCGGCTGGGACGATAATTCGATAAATGCGCCGGAGCTTGCGCGCGCGGTCGAGCAGAGCGGAGCCGCGGCGATATGCGTTCACGCAAGGACGAGAGCAGGTATGTACGGCCCCGACCTCGACTATGAAACGGTGGCAAGGGTAAAGCAGACGGTATCGGTGCCCGTATTTGCAAACGGCTCGATAAACTCTGCTGCGGATGCGATCCGGGTTCTGCGCGACACCGGCTGCGACGGGCTCATGCTCGCGCGCGGAACGATGGGAAATCCTTGGCTTTTTGAGGAGATCGCCTCCGCGCTCTCCGCCGAGCCTGCGCGATAGGTTCGACATTATACGCCGACACGTGGAGCTCCTGTTTGAGGACAAGGGCGAGTACACGGCATCGCGCGAGGCGAGAAGGCAGATGTCCTATTATTTCAAGGGTATGCCGGGATCGGCAGGCATGAGAAATGCGCTCAGCTCAATCGAATCGAGAGCCGAGCTTGACGCGCTCATCGCAAGCTACGAGAGCAGCATCGAAGATTTCGAAAAATAAATCGGTCGGAAGGTTGACATATACCGCGGTTATGTGATATACTAACCGAAGAAAAATACAGAGTAGGGCTTTACGCGTAAAGTGCTGTCCGGAACGGGGAGTTGTCCGGCAGACGAAAACGTTATTTTTGTTGCGGTGTAAGGCTCGCATCCCGCTGTTACATACGGGAGATTCCCTTGCCCTTTAATTTTATGTAAAGAACATCCTCCTATATGTGGCGAACGAATGCACGCATAGGAGGATTTTTTATATGCAAAAAGAGTTAACGACAAAGCAAAGCCGCACGCGCAAGCTGATATACAGAATAACCGTATCCGCGGTATTTTTAAGCCTTGCGCTTGTAACAAAGACGCTCACCACCTTCAACGTACCGATATTCGGAGCAGGAGGTATGAAGGTCGGTTTTTCCGGAATATTCACCGCGTTCCCGGCGTTTCTGTTCGGGCCGCTCTACGGCGGTGTGGTATCCGCCGCATCCGATATACTCGGCACGATTATAAAGCCGGACGGAGCCTACATACCGTGGCTGACCGTTGCGGCATTCTGCGGCGGATTTATCAAGGGAACGATATGGAAGCTGCTGACTAACCGCTCGGCAAAGAGGCTTCGCATAGTTGCCGCAGCTCTGCTTTTGTTTGTGGGAGCTTCCGGCATTGCGTTCCACGTTAGCCTCGCCTCATCCGGCATCACGCACGGCATTGTCGCCTATAAGGATGAGCTCCCGACACGCGGAGCGGTCGAGCAGCTCACGATCAATCCCCTCACCGAGGCGGTGACCTCGCTTGCGCAGTATAACAACGACACGATAACGCTCACCTGCGCAGATGATCCGACATCGCTCCCGTCTCACGTATCCATCGACGGCTACGTATCGAAGATAACAAAGATAGCCGACGGCGCCATTCCCGTAGCAGAGAAGGACACCGAAATCTATATACCGTCCTCCTACAAGACCATCTCCGACAATGCGTTTGCCGACGTGTCAAACTACACCATAGTTTCGGAGGAAGGAAGCGCCGCACAGCTCTATGCCGAGGCAAACGGGATCCCGTTCAAGGCAGCGGATGAATCAAAGGAGTATACTCTGATAACGACGTCAGACGCAACGTCCGGCGAGGGCTTTAGTGTAAAGAGCTCGGACACATACAGAAAATATCTTGCCGGATATATAAACTTTGCAACTCTCGGACTTGAGATAACCGCGCTTGCCGGTCTCATTATAATCCTTGCGGATCTTATAACCGCAAAGGTAAAGGCAAAGAAATCGGACAAAAAGTCGGAGGATGCTCCGTACTTCAAGATATTCTTATCCATATTCGCATCCGGTTTTTTCGTCACCACGGTAAACACCGAGATACTCCGCCGCTTCCTTGCGGTATGGAACGGACGCGCGTTCGTCATACTCTGGATCCCGCGGATCATCGAGGAGATGCTGGTATGCATATTCCAGGCGTACATAATCTCGCTTCTGTACGGAGTATACACTACACGCATACAGAAGAAACGCACATAATAGCAAAAAAACCACCCGACGGGTGGTTTTTTTGCGCGCTCGCTTATCTTCCTTCGCGGCTGACTATCGCATAGTAGCTGCCGGAGGTGATCTTATACACTATCGTATAAAGTACTCCGAATATAACGAAGCAGCATATATTTACTATGACGTTAAAGAGCGTATTGTCAAATGCAAGCATCAAAAGTATCTTCGATATAAACGGGAAAGCAAAGGCTAGATGCAAGCCTGCCGTTATAAGAGGCAGGAAGAACACGGTAAGCATCTGCGAGTTGATACTCTGCCGTATATCACGCTTGGTCATACCCACCTTCTGCATTATCTCGAACCTGCTTCTATCCTCGTATCCCTCGGATATCTGCTTATAGTAGATGATAAGCACGGCGGCAAGCAGAAATACCACGCTCAGCATTATACCGAGGAAAAATAGGCTGCCGTACGTACCCACAAAGCCGAGTCGCTCGTTCTCGCGGCTTATAACCTGTATATACTCCCACGAGACGTCCTCGTCGGTGTTGTCCCGGATAAACTCGAACATTCCATCCATCAGCTCAAGCTCCCTCTCGGGGCTTGAAGCGTCAAAGCCGCATTTCCAGATATAGCTTGCCGTGATACCGTACTCTAACTCATCGTCGCTCGGGATATTCTCGGCAAAGGCGGCAAGATCGTTTACCACGATATAAACGGTAGGCATCGTCATTACAAGCGAATCTCCGTCGGCGCGGTATTCGGAAAGGTGCTCCTTTATTTTGTAGGTGCTGCCGTTTTCCGGCGTAAAGGTATCCATCGAGCCGACAAGCGAGCTTAACCTATCGCTGTATATAAGGCACTCATCGTCCGCCAGCGTCACGCTCCTGCCGGATATGCGATTGTAATCGTCCACCGGCGAGACGTTGAGATATCCGACGTTATCATAATTTACTATAATGTCTCCGCGGCGCATTGAGGAGTAATCGAGAATGATCCCGTCATCGGTAAACAATCCGCCAAGCGAGCAGATGCGCACGTCGTCAAGCTGCGAGGCATCGACTCCGAGCTCGGTGATCGCGTTCTTTATATATCCGATGTTATCCGGATCGAGCCCGTCTACCGAGTGATAGTCTACCTTTATGTTGATACCGTTCGGATAACGGTTGCGAAGCGACTCCTCCTCCGCAAAATAAAGGCTCGCGGTGGAGGAAAGCATAACGAGCACCATTGTAAGCAGGATGCATATCGACGCGAGCCCTGCTCCGTTGCGCTTCATGCGGTATACCATCGAGGATACCGAAACGAAATGATTCGGCTTGTAATAATATCGCTTGTTCTTCTGCAGCAGGCGGCAAAAGGCTACCGATCCGGATATGAACAGAAGATACGTTCCGCAAATAACCATGATGACCGCCAGAAAGAATACGAGCATAGCCGCTGTCGGCTCCTCTATATTCACGGCAAGGTAGTATGCCACACCGATAAGTACAGCGCCCAAGATCCCGAGCGGCAGGGTGAAACGCGGCACCCTCTCGCCTACGCTGTCGCTCTGTATTAGCTCGAGCGGCCCAGCTCGCCACACGCGCACAAGCGAGTTTGCAAGCAAGATCACGTATATTGCCGAATACAACAGGACGGTGTATATTATCGAGATCAGGCTTATGGTGATATCAAAGGATATCTCCGCGCCAAGCA
>CAZSUR010000106.1:0-5084 GCA_964610075.1 uncultured Lachnospiraceae bacterium | reverse complement strand
GCCGTCGTCGATTATAAGATCGGGGCAGCACTCGAGCGTTTTTAAAAGATGATCGCGGTACTCCGCATCACCTACTCCGCGCCTTGCGTTTACCTCAAAGCCCTCGTACGCGAGAGCCGCCGCAACGTCGTCCTGAGTTGACAGCGGATTGCAGCCGGTGACGTATACCTCAGCTCCGCCTGCGCGCAGCACCTTTGCGAGATATGCGGTCTTTGCCTCGAGATGTATGGACATCGAGATCCTCATGTCGGCAAAGGGCAGAGTGCGCTCGAACTCCTCTCTTATAGAGTTAAGTATGGGCATATAGCTTTTTACCCATTCGATCTTTTTTTCTCCCGAACCGTGAAGGGACAGGTCTTTTACGTTACTCACAGGTTATCTCCCATATAAAAATAGTAGTTGTGCCGAAACAAACGGCTCGGACGCAGACATTGCGCACCGGCGTCGGTTTTTCGGCTTATTGGAGCTTGCACACGCAGGGTATTAGCATGTGTGCGGCGAGTGCGTGCCTGCACCGCTCGACTCCACCATGAAATTATAACATATCGCCTCTCGTTTAGTCAATCATTTGCCAAATTAAAAGAGTTTTTTCGTGTGGAATTGTGGGATTGAGATAAAAATTTGCAAAATAATCACAAAACGGTTGAATTTTGCAAAAACTATGTTATAATAGATAACCGTGATTCATATTATGAATCTGCACATCTTTTGTTTTTATACCTTTTTACTTCAGGGCGGAGGAATTTTATGTACGAAAAGCTTGTTGATATAATCGTTCATCAGTTGCAGGTAAACGAGGACGATATAGATGAAGATACCGACGTAATGGCAGATCTCGGAGCGGATTCACTTGACGTTGTGGAGATGCTTATGGCGGTAGAGGATGCTTTTGAGATAGATATCCCGGACGAGGACGTAGCAGAGCTTACGACCGTCGGAAGCATCGCTTCATACATAGAAAACAGGCTTTGATATTCGGGCAATACGGAAATTTCACGTCGTGTGACGCCGTTTTTGCCGAAAAAAGCTTGACAATGGTATATCGCATATGTTATATTTATTAAAATATATTCATTAGATATACTGTATATATTTAAAATGTGATAGAGGTGCACCCTCATCATCAGTACCCTGCGTGTAAGCCTTAGCCGGGCGTTGCGCCGGGGAAAGGGATCGGTGCCGAAGGCGGTCGAAGCGTAAGACCGGCCTGGTAATGCAGATAACATCTGCATTATTGTCGCGTAAGCGGAGAGCTATCCTGATTTGAACGTGAGCGGACCTTGTCCGCGTGTGATCATGATAGCCGAGCTTTTCGGCTATTTTTTGTTATATACGCATTTTGCGTGGGGGAGAATCCAATATGAAAAAAGAAACAATTTTTAAGGGTATTGCAACGGCGCTCATAACACCGCTTTCTGCCGACGGAGTTGATTACGATCGCTTCGGCAGACTGATCGATTGGCAGGTGGAGTCGGGAATAGATGCGCTTGTGGTGTGCGGAACGACGGGTGAATCGTCTACCCTCACCGACGAGGAGCATAAGAAAGCTATACGCTTTGCTTGCGAGCGCGTGGGAGGCAGAGTGCCGGTCATCGCCGGTACCGGAAGCAACGATACGGCGTACGCCATCGAGCTCACAAAGTCCGCCTGTGATTCGGGAGCCGATGCTATGCTCGTTGTAACGCCGTACTATAACAAAGCAACGCAGAAGGGGCTTGTCAAGCTGTTTTCTGCCGTTGCGGACAGCAGCACGAAGCCTATAATCGTTTACAACGTACCGTCGCGTACCGGAGTTAACATCGAGCCGCGCACCTATCTCGAGCTTGCGGAGCATCCGAACATAAGCGCGATAAAGGAAGCAAGCGGCAACATATCGAAGATAGCCGAGACTATCTCGCTTGTCGGAGATAAGCTTGACGTATATTCGGGTAACGACGATCAGATAGTTCCGATAATGTCGCTCGGCGGCAAGGGATGCATATCCGTGCTCTCAAACCTGCTTCCCGAGCGCACCTGCGAGATATGCAGAAGATTCTTCTCGGGCGATGTCGCCGGCAGCGCCTCGCTCCAGCTTGAGATGCTTCCGCTTATATCCGCACTCTTTTCCGAGGTCAATCCCATCCCCGTTAAGGCGGCGATGGCTGCGATGGGATACTGCGAGAATTATCTCAGACTTCCGCTCACACAGATGGAGGACGCAAACTATCGTAATCTTATCGAGCAGATGCGTCTGCGCGGAATCGAAGTCTGATAACAAAACGATCGAATATGAGGTATAATTGAGTATGAAGATCATTGTAAACGGCGCCGGCGGAAGAATGGGCAGAGAGGTAGTGCGTCTTACGCTTGACGGCTATCGCTCATCCTCCCTTGCAGCCGCCGTCGATATAAACAACCCCACAAGCGCCAATTATCCGATGTACGAAAGAATTTTCGACTTCGAGGGCAAGGCTGATTGCATTGTCGACTTTTCCTTTCACGGAGCGACAAAGGAGGTCCTTGAATACGCGGTGATGCGCGACCTCCCGGCTGTTATCGCCACCACCGGCCACAGCGAGGTGGAGCTTGCACAGATAGAAGCTGCGGCTGAAAAGATACCGGTATTCCATTCGGCTAATATGTCGCTCGGTGTGGCGCTTCTTGCGGAGCTTGCACGCACCGCCGTCAGAATGATGCCGGATGCGGACGTCGAGATCATAGAAAAGCATCATAACAGAAAGCTTGACGCTCCGAGCGGTACGGCTCTGCTGCTTGCGGAGGAGATAAAGCGCGAGCGCCGCGATGCGGAGCTTGTGTACGGACGCTGCGGCCAGCATAAGCGCGAGCCGAACGAGATAGGCATCCATGCGGTGCGCATGGGCAATATCGTCGGCGAGCACGAGATACTTATAGGCACCGACGCGCAGACCATTACGCTGAAGCACGAGGCTCACAGCCGTGCGCTTTTTGCGGAAGGCGCGCTTGCGGCGGCGGAGTTTATAATCGGAAAGCCCGCCGGACTTTACGATATGAAGGGTATTATAAACGGTTGACGGAGGTATGGCTTTGAATATCAAATTTACGAAAATGCACGGAACAGGCAACGACTACATCTACGTCAATTGCCTTGACGGTGAGCTCGAGGCTCCCGGAAAAATATCGGAGGCTATGTCGCAAAGGCATTTTTCGGTCGGAGCCGACGGACTTGTCATGATTTGCTGCTCCGACGTTGCCGACGCGAAGATGCGTATGTTCAACGCCGACGGAAGCGAGGGACGTATGTGCGGAAACGCAATACGCTGCGTTGGAAAATATCTGTATGACAATAAGATAGTCGATAAGACGGAGATGACGATAGAGACGCTGAGCGGCATAAAAACGCTCAAGATTGAGGTTAGCGACGGATGCGCCGTCGGCGCTGAGGTCGATATGGGCGTGGCGGTGCTGACACCGTCCGATATCCCGGTCGTATATGAGGGCGAGCGCATGATATCCGCACCGGTAGAGGTGGACGGAGTCGAGTACGAGCTCACCGCGGTATCGATGGGAAATCCTCACGCGGTATGCTTCGTTCCGGAAGTTGACTCGCTCGAGCTTGAAAAGCTCGGCCCGTCGTTTGAAAATCACAAGCTCTTTCCCGAGCGCGTGAATACCGAGTTTGTTCGCGTTATCGACGAAAACACGCTTCGTATGCGCGTGTGGGAGCGAGGCAGCGGAGAGACCTACGCCTGCGGAACGGGCGCGTGCGCTACCGTTGTCGCAGCCGTGCTTTGCGGCTACTGCCGTCGCGACGAGGAGGTAACGGTACAGCTCCGCGGAGGCGAGCTCAAGATAGTATACAAAGAGGACGGACATGTGTTCATGAGCGGTCCGGCAAAGAAAGTTTACGAAGGAGTTTATACTTATGATGAAGATTCGTGTAAATAAAAACTATGAGAATTTGAAGCAGAGCTATCTGTTCTCCGAGGTCGGAAGCAGGGTCAGAGCCTACAAGGCGGCGCACCCGGACAAGAACGTCATCAGCCTTGGAATAGGAGATGTTACCCTTCCGCTGACCGGCTCGGTAATCGAGGCTATGCAGAAGGCGGTAGCCGAGATGGGCGATAAGGCGACCTTCAGAGGCTACGCTCCCGAATACGGCTACGACTTCATAAGAGAGGCTGTAAGCCGTTATTACACCCGCTTCGGAGTAGAGCTTTCCTCGGACGAGATATTCGTGTCCGACGGAGCAAAAAGCGATGTCGGAAACATCGTTGATATATTCGGTGACAACGAGGTGCTGATCCCCGATCCCGTATATCCCGTATACCTCGACAGCAACGTGATGAGCGGACGCAAGGTGTCCTTTATGCTCGCATCCGAGGAAAATGATTTTCTGCCGATGCCGGACGGCATTAAGGGCGAGGGATATATAATCTATCTCTGCTCCCCGAACAACCCGACCGGAGCGGTATATAACAGAGAGCAGCTTAAAACGTGGGTGGATTTTGCACTTGCAAGCGGCTCGCTTATAATCTTCGACTCGGCATATGAGGCGTACATCTCCGGCGACTATCCTCACTCGATATACGAGATTGAGGGAGCAAAGGAGTGCACGATAGAGATATGCAGCCTTTCTAAGACGGCAGGCTTTACCGGTACGAGATGCGCGTGGACGGTCATCCCGGATGCGCTTGAGGCGGACGGTCATAAGCTTAAGCAGATGTGGGCAAGACGCCAGGCTACCAAGTTTAACGGAGTTCCGTATATCGTTCAGAGGGGAGCTGAGGCAGCTCTCGGTGACAAGGGTCACGCGGAGGCGATGGAGTGCGTTCGTTATTACATGGGAAATGCGGCTATACTCTCGAAGGTGCTTACCGAGAAGAACATATGGCATACCGGAGGCATCTGCTCTCCGTACATCTGGATCCGTTGCCCGGGTGATATGGATTCGTGGAGCTTCTTCGACTATCTGCTGAATAACGCACAGCTCGTCGGAACTCCGGGAGCGGGCTTTGGCCGTGGCGGAGAAGGATATTTCAGACTCACGTCGTTCGGAAGCCGCGAAAACACGGAGGAAGCGGCACGCAGACTGCGCGAGCTTTTCTAAGAAGGAATATTCGGAA
>CAZSUR010000105.1:0-5102 GCA_964610075.1 uncultured Lachnospiraceae bacterium | reverse complement strand
CAAAAAGCTATATTATTTCCGAGCCGTACGGCTCGGTGCTTGTGATCGCGCCGTGGAACTATCCGTTCATGCTCGCACTTCAGCCGCTCATTTCGGCTATCGCAGCCGGAAACTGCGCGGTGGTGAAACCCTCCGAATATTCTCCGCACGCCTCAAAGGTGATTTCCGAGCTGATATGCGAGCTGTTTGACCCGAGCTACGTAGCGGTGGTCGAGGGCGGAGCCGATATAAGCGAGGCGCTGCTCTGCGAGCGCTTCGATTATATCTTCTATACCGGCGGCGTATCGGTCGGACGTATCGTTATGCAAAAGGCGGCTGAAAACCTCACTCCGATAACGCTTGAGCTCGGCGGAAAAAGCCCGTGTATCGTTGATGAGACGGCGGACATCGAGCTTGCGGCAAAGCGGATAGTGTTCGGCAAGCTGCTGAACGCAGGTCAGACCTGCGTAGCTCCCGACTACCTGCTCGTTCAGAGCGGAATACGTGAAAAGCTTCTGCTCGCTATACGAAAACATATAACCGAATTCCTCGGCAGCTCACCTCTTGAAAACAAAGATTATCCGAGGATAATAACAAAGCGGCACTTCGATCGTATCTTAGATATGATAAAGAATGAAAGCATCTGCATCGGCGGAGGCTATAATGCCGATACACTCAAGATAGAGCCTACCGTCATCGACCGTGCTTCGCTCGATTCGCCTGCGATGAGTGAGGAGATATTCGGCCCCGTCCTGCCGATAGTATACTTCGACCGCATAGAGGAAGCGATAGATATCGTGCAGCGCGGCGAGAAGCCGCTCGCACTGTATCTGTTCACGCGCGACAAATCAAACGAGCGGAGGGTGCTCGAGAGCATCTCCTTCGGAGGCGGCTGTGTAAACGACACAGTCATACATCTTGCGTCGAATCTGCTCCCGTTCGGAGGAGTGGGAACAAGCGGCATGGGCGCATATCACGGCAAATACGGCTTTGATACCTTCACGCATAAGAAAAGCATCGTCAAAAAGTCGAATCTGATCGACCTACCGATAAGATATCACGTATATTCGGACAAAAAGCTGCGCCTTGTCAAGGCATTTTTAAGATAGTCGCCCGACAGCATTGAAAAACTGCCGATATTATAGTATAATTACCGTAATTATATACATTATCGGCTCGGCGGAGGATAATCATGCATTACAAAGCTCTTATACTCGGACTTTTGTTCCTTGCAAACCCACAAATGAATATAATTGACGTCTTTCCGGACGCTATCGGCTTTGCTCTTATAATATACGCGCTCTCCCCTCTGGTAAAGCTCTCGCCTTCGATCGAGGAGGCGCAGCTCAACGCAAAAAAGCTGTGTCTTTTGTCGATAGGAAAGATGGGAGCGGTGTTCGTGCTCTATTCGATCGCGGCGGAGGAAAAGACCTTCTTTCTTCTTTTCACCTTCTGCTTTACACTATTTGAATCGCTTTATTTAAGCCGATTCTTCTCCTTTATGTTCGCCGGAACGGAGTACGTAAACTCTCGCTTTGCAAAAGACTCCTTCGTTTCGTCGTCATCTGCAAAGGCGGCAAGCCTCGTCTTTACCGCAGTCCGTGCGATTTTCACCGTACTGCCGGAGATGGAGTACTTCCCTGCCTTCTATATGGAAAGCGATATGCTCTCGGAGGTCAACGTATCGATACTCACACCGTATAAAAATCTGCTTATAATCGCAAACGTGCTGATGGTCACCATAATCGCCGTATTCTGGCTCGCTGTGACCGTTCCGTATCTTTTGAAGCTGAAAAAGAACCGTGCGATGAACGAAAGCGCAGCCTATGCAGCGGATAAGATCACGGTGAGCCCGGTAAAAAACCTGCTGATCTATTCAAAATATGCAAATTATATAGCGGCGCTCGGATTTTTGCTCATGACCGATCTGTATATCGACGGTCTCAATCCTCTGCCAGATTTTCTCGGCATAGCGCTCGTTATGCTGGCTCTGCTTCTTATCTCAAAGAGTGCATCGGTCGATATAGGAAAGTCGATATTAGGATTTATCGCACTCGCCGTATCGCTCGCTTCGCTTGGGCTTAACGTGTGGTTCTGGAAGAAGCTTTACCCGATAGGGCTCATCCGCTTCTCAAAGATAGCTTTGCAGTTTTTCATAATTCTCGCACTGATCGCCATCGGAGCCGTATTCACCGTGCTTTTCCTGCACCGCTTCAAAAAAGCATTCTGCGAAGCAGTTGACCGACACGTAGGAATCGAGGCATCGCCCGAATTTGTCAAACTAAATCGCGAAAACGAACGCGTGCGGAAGGGACTTCATACACGCGCGTCAATAGCGTTTGCTTTAGCCTGCATATCGGAGGTGTCATCGGTACTCTCCTTTGCACTTATATACGTGCTGCCGCATTTCCGGATATTCGGCGCGATAGTTGCCGTTCTGCTCACCTGGTGCGTCTATTCGATGATCTTCGAGTACCGCGAGCAGGTAGCGCTCAAATACCGCCCGTAAAACAGGAAGTTAATTTCATACGAAAAAGCACCGCGCGGAGGATATTCCTCTGTAACGCGGTGCTTTTTTGAATTGGATATATGATCGGCGGCAAATCCCTGTTCTGCATCCGAGCTGCTCTTCATACGTCTATGCGCGGCTGCTGCCGGCATTGCGTCACACGCTCTCGCATACATAATTCTACATCACACAATTTTGCGTAATACAGCTTCGCTTCGCACATTTTTGCATCATACAGTTTGGTGTCACACACTCTCGCAAAATCGCTTGAAATATCCCTCTCCGTGGCCGCAGGTCGGGCATCTCGGCGGAGCGCTCTTTGCAGTCACCACCGTTCCGCAAGCGATGCATATCCAGCGCTCGTCGCCCGATTCGCTTCGATGAAGCTCCCCTGCCTCAAGCGAGGATTTGTACCTGAGATAACGCTCCTTGTGTCTGTTCTCTATCTCTCCCACGCGGCGGAACAGAGCCGCAAGCTCGGGAAAGCCCTCCTGCTCGGCGGTCTTCTCGAACTCGTCGTACATCGTGCTCCATTCGTAATCCTCGCCGTTTGCGGCATCCTCAAGGTTATCCGAAATGCTCCCGAAGCCTCCGAGATACTTAAACCAGAGCTCGGCGTGCTCCCTTTCGTTGTTTGCAGTCTCGATAAATATGTCGGATATCTCCTTCTGTCCCTCAGAGAGGGCATCTCTCGCATACCACTCGTACTTGAGGGTCGCCTGAGCCTCGCCTCCGAGCGCTATACGCAGATTTTTCTCCGTCTTTGTTCCCTTTAGCTTCCCGCTCGAAAAATTTCCCATATGCCTGATCCTTTCTTTTTCGAATATAAATAAAAATACCGCAGGTAAAATTACCCACGGTATTATTTTTACGAAAAGCATCACCGTTTATTCACCCGGCAAGCTATTTTCTTTCATCATATTCGCTTTTTATGATCGAGCAGCAACCGATGTCGCAATAATCACCCTTTATAAGCATACTTTGGCGCGCCGTGCCCTCATAGCTCATGCCGCATTTCTCAAGCACGCGTCTGCTGCGCGAGTTTTCCGGCATATACTTTGCCTCAATGCGGTTAAGCCCGAGTCTTGTGAAGCCGAAGCGTATTATCTCTCCAACTGCTTCCGCCGCTATCCCTCTACCCCAGAAATCCGGATGCAGAACGTAGCCCACCTCTCCGCATTTGCTTTGAAAATCAAATGAGGTAAAGCCGCAGGTGCCGATAAGACGCGCCGACGGGAATCTTCTTTTATCAAGCGAAGGGCGCGTGTTCAGGCTCCCCTCACCTTTAAGACATATGCCGAAGTCGAAGAACTCACCCATCCTATACTGCTTTTGGAGGGATGCTGTGTAGCTTTTGGTATACTCCTCGGTCGGATGCGGCCACCACAGAAGGTAGCGCGAGACCTCCGGGTCACGTGCGTAATCGAACATATCCTTGTAATCGCTCTTCACGACCTTACGCAAAAACAAGCGCGGAGTTTCAAGGATCGGCGGATCCGCAAAGATGCGCTTTATTTCAAATTCCTTCATAGCATCGTCCATCTTCTTTACGTTTATTTTATGTATCTCGTTCGCTTTACGGAAGTATATCGTACAGCTCATCAAGCGAGGATATAACGTAGGTAGTCTTTACACCCGTACTGTTCTCCGCCCCTCGCGGATTATACCAGCAGGTATCAATACCGACGTTTTCTCCCCCGCGCATATCGCTTGTAAGCGAGTCTCCGATAATAAGCGCCTCGCTTCGGTCTGTGACCCCGAGCTTTGAGAAAACGTGATCGAAAAATTCGACGTTCGGCTTTTCTATTCCTACGTCCTCGGAGATAAATATATGCTCGAATATCCGATCAAGTCCGGAAAGGCGCAGCTTTTTCTCCTGAGCTATCTTCGTTCCATTCGTCACCGCCGCAAGGACGTATCTTCCTTTTTGATGTTCGAGCACCTCTTTAGCGTGCGGAACAAACTCGATGTGATCGCCAAGCGCGAGCTGATAATCGCGATTGAAGCTCTCGGCAATGAACGGATCCTTTCCGATAAGCTCAAAAAACTCTCTGAATCTACAAACGAGTATCTCCGGCTTTGTCATCTCGTTACGCTCCAAAATGCCCCAATATTTCACGTTCAGCCGCGAATAGAGAGCGATAGTGTCATCGTCGCACTCACCGAGCCGGTACCTTTTAAAGAGCGCTCTTATCGCATACCTCTCGGAGGCGAGAAAATCAAGTATCGTACCGTCTATATCCCAAAGTAAATATTTATACATATTCCCTCTTGCCCCGGATTTCATATCTCGAAATCGAGACAGCTTCTTCTCACAGTAAACGGGCGAACGAGGGTGTTCGCAACCTCAACGTGAAGTGGATTGGTCGAGTATGCACGCAGTGCAGCTTCATTCTCAAAGGTGGAGTCAAGCATAAGATCCACCGTTGACGATCGGAGCCCGGTTATATTCACCTTGATGTCTATCAAGCCGTCAATGCGACCTGCCAGCCCCTCAAGCCCGTTTTTTATATTTCTTTTTATATCCGCCTTCTCGCTGTCCGAGTATTTGTCGTCAAGATTCCAAAGTATAATATGCTTTACCATTGTTTCGTCTCCGTTTTTTATGTTATTG
>CAZSUR010000104.1:0-5134 GCA_964610075.1 uncultured Lachnospiraceae bacterium | reverse complement strand
TGAATGCATGCACCGCAGGCATCATAAGAACGACTCCGAGCGCGAGAAGGAAGAATCTTCTGCGAACATGATCGGTATTGTAGAAGAATATCGAGAAGACCGTAAAAGCTGCTCCGAGGAGCGAGGTGATGACGTACAGCACCTTTTTCGGATTCTTTATCTTATAGAATATCGTTTTTACAAGTGAAAACAGATTGTTCAGCGTCCAATAGAATACAAGTCCGGACGGCGAGGTGTACAAGAACACAAGGAAGAACAGCGCCATACCGTAAAGCTGGATCTTCGTTTTAAGCGGAAAGCCGCGAAGATATATAGCGCTTGAGATAACGTTTATCAGCGTCATTATAACGGGGAGCAGATTTATAGCAACTCCGCCCAAAACAAGCAGTCCGTCCGGCTTGCTCAGATCCGCTATCGGGCCGAGCGAAACTCCCTCGAGGCTCGCAAGATTGGACAAAAACTGATATGCCGCCATAAAGAACGGTATCTCGAGCAGGAGCGATACCGAGCCGCGCAGAGCATCTGTCGGCTTATAGTTATTCTGGCGGTAATACGCCTGCATTATCATCATCTTCTCGTCGCCCGAGAATGTCTTTTTTATGTGATCCACACCGCGCTTTAAGCGCATATCGGTGTCTCTTGCCTCCTCCTGCATAGCATCGGCGCGCTTATACAGCGGAAGGACAAGTATGTTCATTATAAGACTCAAAAAGATTATAGACAGACCGGGATGATTCACAAATCGATCCGCGAGCTCGAATATCACCTCAAACAGAAGCTTGAGCGGGCCTATAAACAACGTACTGAGTATTGAAAAGAAGCTCATATTATACGCCCTCCTTCTGCGACAGCGACTCGCATTTTTCTACCAGATATTTCGCCACGGTCACAGCGGCATTGCCCTTGTTCACCCACGTCTCGGAGATCACCTCGCGGCGACCCTTTTCATACTCTGGAGCTGTAAGGCAACGGTCGATAAGCTCCTTTATCGAGCCGAGATCGTCCTTTTTCAGCTCGGCACCGATCCTCGGCAGAGCCGAGAGAGTCCAGAGCTCGCTGTCCATCCACCAAGCGTCGTACAATCCGATATCGAAGTTCGGATCGGTATATATGACCGGCTTGCCGTAGACAAGCGAAAAGTCGAGCGTAACGCCCGAGAAATCGGATATAAGTATATCCGAGCGGCGAAGCACGTCAAAGTTATCGTTATCTCTGTTCCACTCAAGCTTGTCGCTTGACGGATATTTCTTCATCATTTTGTCTATCATATCCTTCTCCGAGACAAAGGACTGCGGATGAGGACGTATTACTATATTGTAGCCGGTCGAGACCAGCGCCTCGATTATGCTGTCGTCGTACACTCCGAAAAGTGCGCTCTTGCCCCAGGTGGGAGCGAGCAGAACGGTCACGGGTGAGTCGCCATCCGCCGCGTCCGAGCTTGCCGCATCGGAGGCAGACGCGGCATCTCTGCTCACGTCATTTGCTGCGTCGCATCGCTCAAGGCGCGCCGCCATCTCATCCATATACGGTATTCCGACGAGCTCAAGCTCCTTTTCGGGCAGTCCGCGTATGGCTTCAAGCTTTCTCACATCGTCCGCCTGATACTGACCGGACAGGAGTATTGCATCGTAATAATCTATACCGAACATACGGTAAAGCACGATCTCGCTTGCCGCATGAGGGATGTGCACGTAATAATCGACGTTTTTCGAACGCTTCCATTGATATACGTCAAGTCCTGGAGTAGTCGCCAGCACCACGCGAGCATTGAGGAAGTTAAGGCGCGCATACAGCTTGTTTTCGTTCGGTATGCACTCGACCTTTATATGCTCAAGCCCGGAGCTTATCGCCGGATCGTCAGGTGATGCCGTTATATAAAGCACGTCCTTTCCGAGCTTGTCCATCTCACGGCATATCGGCCCGAATACATTCCAATAGCGCTTGCTTTCGGCAAATATGACATACGGAAGCTTCTCGTCCGTATAATCTACCTTTCCGCCGCCGAGCTTAAAGCGCGGCTTTATAAAGAGCATACGCAGCGAATATGCCGCTGCTCCGATAACTCCTATGAGTATTGTAAAAAGCATACTTCCCGTTCCCGGGTCGATATATAAAAACATCATATTGTCCTTTCAAAACAGATATTTTCGAAAAATCACATTAAAGTGAAAGCTATATAAGCTCGGGCGATATTCTTCTGTCCTTGAAGTAGTATTCTCTGTCATGCTCGCCTATCTCGCGCATCACCCTGCAAGGATTCCCGACCGCAACGACGTTTGGGGGGATATCTCTTGTCACAACGCTTCCGGCTCCGATCACCGTATTGTCGCCTATCGTGACTCCGGGGACAATGACAACTCCGGCACCGATCCAACAGTTCTTACCGATCCTGACCGATGCGTTGTACTGATACGCCATTCTGCGGAGCTCCGGGAGTATCGGATGCCCTGCGGACGCCACAGTCACGTTCGGTCCGAACATCGTGCAGTCTCCGACATATATGTGAGTATCATCTACAAGCGTGAGGTTGAAGTTTGCGTATACATTCTTTCCGAAATGCACGTGCTTTCCGCCCCAATTTGCGTGAAACGGAGGCTCAATATAGCAGCCCTCGCCTATCTCGCAAAACATCTCGGATAGCATCTGCGCGCGTTTCTCCGACTCGCTCGGTCGTGTCATATTGTAGTCGTAAAGCCGCTCAAGGCACATCGCCTGCTCCTCCGCCAGAGCCTTGTCTGTCGGCAGGTACAGCTCGCCCGAGTGTAGCTTGTCAAGCTGATCCAAAAGAATCACATCCTCTGTAATATAAACAAATATTGCCGCAAGCAGCCTCATCGGAGACGTCACAGCAACGCAGGTATCGTATTTTCTCTCCCGACCGATGCGTCGCCGCGCCGCGGCACGTACGCACCACGCGCGAGAAATGCCGTCAGAGCCGTCACAACCGCGCACGCGTACTTGAAATCATTCTACCACAACGTACGACAAATAGCAATAAAAAACAAAAAAATCTCGCATCGCGCAGAGCATGATTCCGCAAGGAAAAGCCGCCTCTCCCGAGCTTAGTCGGGGCAGGTGGCTTTCGTGTGCTTTTATGTATGCGCTTATAGCTCAATCTCCTCCGAGCTGCCGCCGAGGCTGTCGGTGAATCTCAAGCTTATTCGATCATCGTCAAAGATCATACCGGCGTGACGCGCGCAGCGCTCGCCGCTCTCCGAGCGGAATATAGTCGTAAGTATCAGCGTCGGGAAGCGCTGCCCGTACAGATCCTCGTCCGGATTTCCCGGCATTATCACCGCCGCGTTATGCTCGTGTCCGCAGAGCAGAGCGTCTATATGCATTTCCCCAAGGCATCGCGTCCACTCACGGTAGGTGTCCTTTTCGATGTCGAACGGAGGCTCACCCAAGCTGTGCGTGAACGGAACGTGGCAGAGGCATATACGATGCTTTATTCCGGGCGCTTCGTACGGCTTCGTTTCGAGAAGTCGGTGCAGCATCTCGGTCTGCGCGCGACGAAATGGGCTCATGCAAATGGTTCCGTTATACTCCTCGTGATCGTCCGCCTTGTCCTCTCCGCAGTCAAGGATAACTCCCCAGATGCCTCCGAGCCTGAAGGTAAAGAACGGATTTCCGTTATCGGTGCCCATATATTCACCGAACGACGAGGCTATAACGCCTCTGGCGTCGTGATTGCCGCGCGTGAATACCACCGGCTTGCTTCCGTGAGTGAGACGGGATATGACCTCCGGTAAAAACATTATGGCATCAAGCGAGTCTATGTCGTGCGCGACGTCTCCGATAAACAGAAGCAGATCCGGAGTGTCCCCGAATGCCTTCTGCGCCGCAACGGTATTCTCGACCTTCGTGTGCACGTCGGATATCGCATACGCGCGTATCGGGCGGTCGGTCGGCACGGGATCAAATCGCCACGTCCGCTCGATATGCTCCCCGAGTATCGGAAAGTACGGTCTGCGGTTGAGCATCTCGGTCGCGGATACCGTGTAGGCTCTCGCAAGATCGAGCTCCTCCATCGGTACGGTTATTCTGTGGTACAGCTTGTCAGACGGATATATTCCGCCAAAAGCATCGTTATATTCCCTGCCTCCGACAAATATCTTAACTATCGCAGGCTTGTCGGTAATAACCAATATCTGATAATTGCTCTCTACGCAATACACACATGGATCGAATTGAAGCTGCATTATCTTTCCTCTTTCCGCTTTGCTTCGACGAGGGGATACCCGTCAAAATCGAACAAGGCCCTCTCCGACAATTTCATTATAAGGATGATGCCCCTTGTCCGTCACCTTATATTCTTATCCGCCGGATAATCCCCCAGATTCGAGGCAATATACCCTCGCTTCCGGGGATAAATATCGCTGCGGCGATACCATAATTTTAACAAAGCGTGATTCCCTTGTCAAGCGCTTTGAGGGATATTGTTCGAAGCACAAAAAAGTATGTGAAACCCACAAAAAGTGCGGAATTGTAAGCATAAAGGAGCTCATCAAATGATGAGCTCCTTCCCTTTTTGTGCTGTAGCAATTTCCACATCCGGCTTTGACACAAATCAAATACGCTTCCGTGCAAGTCATCGGTTATTCGAAGGCAAAATATTTAAACCGACACCGACGTCAATACCGAGCGATAAACTTCTGTTCACCTGTCTAATTACTTCTTACCGATCACATTATGCGTAGCGAATTATCCCTCAGTATTGTCACTCAGCTTGTTTTGCATTGTGTGCAGCAATGAGCAGAAACACTCTTTTTCCTTTGCGGAAAATACAGCATTGATTTTTTCATCTGTCGTCTTAAGACAAGCAGATACCTCAAAAGCCAGATTTGCCGCCTTTGGTGTCAGGGAAATGATATTAACCCGATTATCCTCAATGTCTGCATTTTGCGATAAAAGTCCGTTTTCGATCATTCTTTTGACAACGGTACTTATTGAGGCGGAGGTGACCTGCAGAAATCCTTTAAGCTCTTTTTGAGTTGCGGTTTTATCCGGCATTTCGGCAAGCTTGCAAAGGATTAAAGCTTGTGTATAAGAAATATTTAAGTCTTTCAGTTCTTTCGTCATATAGCGATCAAGAAAATTACGCATACAATAAATTTCTTGACTAAAGCTTAAA
>CAZSUR010000103.1:0-5212 GCA_964610075.1 uncultured Lachnospiraceae bacterium | reverse complement strand
TTCCGCGCCCACCGGTTCGACGAAGAGCTGATGGCGCTCCTTGTCGGCAAAGCGGACGACCTTGTCCTCTATGCTCGGGCAGTAGCGCGGGCCGGTGCCCTCGATCACTCCGGTGTAGAGGGGGGAGCGGTCGAGGTTTTCGCGTATTATTCTGTGCGTTTCGGCATTTGTGTAAACTATATGGCAGGGGATCTGCTCGATATCGTCAAGCGCACCCCTTGGAGTGCGCGCCGAGAAGGGGGTTATGCCATCCTCGCCGTACTGCGGCTCCATCTTTGAAAAATCGAGCGAGCTGCGAAGCACCCTTGCCGGCGTGCCGGTCTTGAAGCGCATAAGCTCTATCCCGTGCGCCTCGAGCGCAGAGGAAAGTCCGCGCGCCGGTTGCATTGCATCCGGGCCGGACGAATATGCGGTGTTTCCGACGATGATCCGGCTGTCAAGATAGGTTCCGCAGCAGAATATCGCCGCGCGTACCCTCCATCTTGCGCCGAGCTTGGTTATAAGTGCCGATATGCGCTCGATGCCGTCGGTCGTTTCCGTCTCGAAATCGACTATCTCCGCCTGAACGAGGCGAAGCTTCGGCGTAAGCTCGAGCGTGTGCTTCATTCGGCTTTGATATCGCCGTCTGTCCGCCTGGATGCGCTTCGAGTGCACCGCCGGTCCCTTTCCGGAGTTGAGCGTCCGGCTTTGGAGCGTTACCTCGTCTGCGGCGCGGCCCATCTCTCCGCCGAGAGCGTCTATTTCGAATACAAGGTGGCCCTTTCCGGTCCCTCCGATAGAGGGATTGCAGGGCATGTTTCCAACCGAGTCGAGATTCAGCGTGAAAAGCACGGTGTCAAAGCCCTGTCTCGCGCAGGCGAGCGCAGCCTCGATTCCGGCGTGACCGGCGCCGACAACGGCGACGTCCGCTTGTCCCAGATCGTATATTTCCTTTGCTTGGGTCATTTTGTCAGTTCCTTTCGCCCGGCTTGTCCGGACCGTCCTTGCCCGGCTCAGCCACAGCCTTTATTTTAAGAAGCTTTTCCGATTTGACGGCGAGTCCGTCAGGATAAGCGCGCACC
Source organism: uncultured Lachnospiraceae bacterium (assembly GCA_964610075.1). Classification (GTDB taxonomy): domain Bacteria; phylum Bacillota; class Clostridia; order Oscillospirales; family CAG-272; genus CAZSUR01. Next base: position 4,151 of record CAZSUR010000103.1, on the reverse strand, counting down.
CTGCCGAGAGCAAAAAACTGCGCTCCGTCGTACATACGGACGAGATGACCCTCGTTAAGGCCGTCAAGCTTCAGCTTTTTCAGATATATCTCACAGCCCGAGTACGCGAGCCGCGCGTAAAAGGGCGGAAGCGCTACCGGCGGGAGGTCGGAAAATACCTCCTCGGGTGTTAGGAGCAGCTTCAGGCGCTCTTTCTCGCTTGCCTCCTCGATCTGCTCGAGCGTGTGGGCGGAGGTTATCGAAAAGGCTCCGCTTTGGGTGCGTATAAGCGAGGACATCGTGCCGCCGCAGCCGAGCTCACGCCCGATATCGCGGCAGATGGAGCGGATATACGTGCCCTTTGAGCAATGCACGTCGAGCTCGATGTCGCACGGAGCTGTGCCGGGGCGACAGTCTATCGAATGGATGGTCACCGGACGCGGCTCAAGCTCGACCGCGGCGCCCTGCCGAGCAAGCTCGAGCATCTTTTTGCCGTTCTTCTTTATCGCGCTGAACGCCGGCGGAGTTTGCATTATATCTCCGAGCTCGGCTTTCGCCGCCTCCTCGATACGTGCAAACTGAGGGATATCCTCCGATTCGGAGATGACCCTGCCGGTTATGTCGTCGGTGTCGGTGGAGATGCCCAGCCGCAGACCAGCCGTGTAGCACTTGTCCTGCGACAAAAGATACTCGCTCAGCTTTGCCGAGCGTCCGATGAGCACGACCAGAACTCCCGAGGCTATCGGGTCGAGCGTGCCGGCGTGGCCGACCCGCCGTGTGTTATACAGTCGGCGTATTCGATTTACAACGTCGTGAGAGGTGATGCCCGAGGGCTTGTTCACCACGAGAATACCATTTGGTTCCATTTGCGGTCGCAATCTCCTAAAATGTTCTTTAATTGGCAGAAAATACCTATGTTGTTGCGTCTGATCTGCTCAAAGTCGCGATCTTTTCGCGATTTTTATCTCCGCGCGAGCTTTAAGTCTCACATGAGGCGCTCGCCGCCGCTTGCGCGGCATCCGTATCGCATCGGTGAGGCTCGCCTCGCGGAGTTAAACGTGTTTAGCTTACTTTATTTGCCGGCTCGATCGTGCCGGCGGCGATTTGCCGTATAGCTCCGCCGCGGCTTATGCGTTGTCCGCGTGCGCTGACTTTTCCACATCGGAATCATGCGCGCCGTCTTTTGCGGTGTCGGAGGCATCATCGCCTCGCGCCGATGACTTCTCGACGCCGAGCTTAGCATCCTCCGACGGTTCTGTATTGCTTGTCGGAGCTTCGGGAGCTCTGATTTCGCGCTCGGATACAGACGTCTGCGGCGAGGATGCCGTGCGTTCGCCTTCTTTTGCGCGTTTAACGCGCGAGCCTCTGCTCGTTCCTTTTCCGTCTCCTGAGCTCTTTGTCTCCGCCTTTTTGTCGCGGTTCAGCTCTCCGAACGGCTTCGGGATGGTGTATTTATCTATTAATGGAACAAACAGCTCGACCAAAAGCAGTGCAAACGGCGCCGCGCACGGATATAAGCCCACGTGGCGCAGTATAGCGCCGAGCGCTCCGCCGCCGAGCCCGTATATCAGCTTGCCCGATTGGGTGAGCGGAGACGAGGTCGGCTCTGCCGCAGCGAAAAGCGCGCAGAATATAAAAGTTCCGTCAAGCAGCTCGTATCCGATGAGCTGAAGCTGCGTTATATCTGTTATATCACTTCCGCCGTGCATCAAAAATGATGCTGCCGCAGCCGATGCGAGAAAGCCTGCCGCGGTATAAGCGGATGCGCTTTTCCGCAGTATCAGGTACACTCCGCCGAGCAGGAGAAGAAATACCGATATCGTACCGATATATCCGTGATTTGAACCGAAGAATATGTCTGAAAGAGACAGCTCACGTCGAAGCATATCGGCGGGAGCGTGCACCGCGTCGGTGATCGCACCGAGGCGTATCTGCGAGATATCAAGCGCCGGCAGACGTGTGAACGGCTCGGTAAACGAGGTCATCGTGTCTCTGAAAAGGACTGTTGCAAGCGAATACGCGGCTATCGCCGGATTTATGCCGAAGCCCTCCTTGTTCTTCAAAAGTCGGTCTGCAAGGACGGTGAAAAGCGCGGTGACAACCGGAAGCCAGAGCGGAGCTCCGGGCGGCAGCAGCGCCGATATTACCAGCCCGTTTGCTATCGGGGAGAGCTCGGGCGCGCCGAGCCTTTTTCCGAGAAGAAATGCCGCGAGCGTGTCGAATATGATCGACGATATCATCCCGATGAGTAGTATCATCGGCACACGAGCGCCGAAAAGGTAGCTGCTCCACAGACAGCTCGGCAGGAGCGCGATTATAAGATCGAGATTCATCGTTTTGATGCTTGTGCCGCACGAAATATACGGTGCGCCCGAGCTTGTCATCACAGTTTCGGTGAGGCCTTTTTCACGACCGAATATCTTTCGCATTATCATCCGCTCCTTTCCGTTTTCTCTGTATAATGATAGAATTTGTTCTTCCTTATGCGTTGCTTTCCTGCTTATCCGTCGGCGTATCGCCTCCGGCGCGAGCCTTCAGCGTCTGCATATACCGCGCGAGCGGAAGCTCACCCGGGCAGACGTAGGTACATACTCCGCAGCCGGTGCAAAGCTCGGCGCGGAGCTCGGGTTTTGGTGCTGCGTCATCGGTTACAACCCTTGCCGCAAGATATGGGGAGAGATGCATCGGGCAGCTCTCGATGCATCTGCCGCAGCGGATGCAATGCGGTGCGCGGAGCGTTCTTTTTCGCGCCGCTCCGCGAGAGATAAGCGTAAGCGCCGAGGTCGCGGAGTCTACCGCAACGGCAGACTCGCCGGTCATTGCGCCTCCGGCTATCGTATATTGTGCCGGCTTTTTCAGCCGTATGCAATGCTCGGTGATATCCGCCGCTCGCGTGCCGAGCGGAACGGTTATATTCTTCGGCTGTGCCACGCAGTCGCCGGTGACGGTGAGCGTGCGCTCGAGCATGGGTATGCCCTCGGCGCAGGCGCGATAGACGTAAAGGCAGAGCTCGGCATCGAGCACCGAGTACCCGGCGCTCTCCGGCGTGCGTTCTGCGCGCAGCTCGCGCTTGAAAAGTGAATATATAAGCTGTTTTTCCTCACCCTGTGGATATCTCGAGCGCACCTTTTCTATGCGGATGAGCTCCTCGTCCGAGTTTTCGGCTATCACGTCGGACAAAAGTCCGCGCGAGAGCCGGTCGCGCGCTTCGGTAACGAAGATGCAGCGCCTTGCGCCGATCGAGTAAAGCAGGATCTTTGCTCCGGCGATAATCTCGTCCGGATATTCGGATATAACGCATCGGCGTGATGTCACGTACGGCTCGCACTCGGTGCAGTTTATTATAAGCGTGCCGACCTCTTTCGCGTGTGCGCGCGCGAGCTTTATATGAAGCGGAGCATCGCCTCTTCGCGTGCCGCGTATGGCGGCGGCGCGGATGCGCTCGATTATGGCAGTGCGTTCAAGCTCGGTTATCGGCATATCGAACGGCTCAAACGCCGGCTCGGAGTCGCATTTTCGATCGGAGACTATCACGGCTACGGCTCCGCCGTCCGCATTTGCGCGGATATCGACCGTGCCGGATATGCTTGCAAGCACGGGAGTGTGATCGGCGCACTCGGCTATCGGCTCGCCGGCTTTTACCGCGGCACCGTTGGCGACAAGCACCGATGCTCCGGCGTCAAGTGCGAGCGTGACCGAGCTCGGCAGATATTTTTCGTTTTCCGATAGGCTGACGGCGCATTTGAAGCCTGCGACCGAGATTCCGCCCTTGAAAGTGCGTGTCATAAAAACTCCTTACGGTAGGTCGGTATAAAAATATGCCGACCGGTGAAAAATATGGTGAGAGCGACACCGAAACTTTCCGATTTCGGCGTAAAAATACGGCGTCTGCAAAAAAGCAGAGCTGTTTCTTTTGCTATTATACCGCATTTGCGGTGAAAAAACAATAGTTCGGCAGGTTTGAAAAATTTGAAAAAAGCTGTTGACAATCCGCAACAGTTATGATACAATAGACAAGCGTTATACATGGATGTGCCTTTGGCGGAATAGCTCAGTTGGCTAGAGCATTCGGTTCATACCCGACAGGTCGTTGGTTCAAGTCCGACTTCCGCTACCAGGCCCGTTGGTCAAGCGGCTAAGACACCGCCCTTTCACGGCGGTAACACGAGTTC
>CAZSUR010000102.1:0-5291 GCA_964610075.1 uncultured Lachnospiraceae bacterium | reverse complement strand
CAAAATTTTATCCCGCTTTTGCCGTAAAAAATGAGAATATATAGACTAAATAGAGGGCGAAAAACGAGTGATAAAATTCCCGGTCTTGAGCTGCTGTGAGAGCGCGCTATCCGCGTGTCCTTGCCGACCTCGCTCAGCGCGCACCGTATCATCTTGTGCGACACGGTATTGGTGAACAGCACCAAAAGATCCGGATATCCCATGTTTTTCAGACCGTTCGTCATCTTCGGATATACCTTCGCCTTACATTTGTATTCTCCGCAAAGCCCCTTATAGCGCCTTACCATACATTCGTTTCCGCCAACGATTATTACACTCATATTTTCCTCCGTCGACGGCGAGAGCCGCCTGATTTTCAAGATAATGTCCTCTCGGGTATTATTAGCTTCCATCCACTCCGAGAAGATGCTGTTTGAATCCGAACGGACAATTATCGCGATACGTCGTAGCCCAAGCGCTCAATGCGCTCGATTATCACCTCGTCCGGCACGTCCTCGGCGTATGAAACGACAAGCTCCCCCTTTTTGAGATCGACCCGTCCGGAGATTCCGTGAATATCGTCGATCGTCTCCTCGACCCGACGCTTGCAATTGTCGCAATGCATACCATCGACCTTGAACGTCCTTTGATACCTCACGTTTTTTATCCGCTTGTGCTTGAGCGCGTACGAGCCGCCACCTCCGCAGCAGCATCCCTTGCCGGAGAAATGCCCGACCGTGCGCACAATGCCGACAGCGCATATCGCGCAGATTATCACCGCTATAATAACGTTTTCCATAAGCATACTCTCTCCCATTTCAGATTCAAAGCACCGCCTCGGTATGCCGAGCCGCATACAGCCTCAAAAGAGCAAAATCAAGCCGCAAAGCAACCGAAAGTAACGGCAAGATAACCGCATACAGCCGAAGCTGTCGCAAAAGAGCTGTCCGCCGACGTAAAGCTCGAGCGGAGCTGTCCGTTGCCCGAATTTTGCACTCTCCGAGCCGTCTCTTTGCAAAAAGGGATGCAAGGCGAAGCCACGCATCCCTTAATATCGGTTTTCCCGTTATCGGTTTATTTCTTTGTCGCCACGTGCGCGGCACCGCCGCATCTGCCTCCGCATTGCTTGGCATACGGGCAACCGATACAGGTTTCCCCGCGCTTTTTCGCGCGGCACAGATATATAACTATACCGGCGATTATCGCGGCTATTACTGCAATAACGATAATATTTTCCATAACGAGATCCTCTTTCGGGTACGCTTTAAGCTTTAGATCCGCTTAATTTGTACTCATCCTTAAGCTGCTTGTTTGTGTGACTTATAAGTCCTACTACGACCGCAACCATAGCAAGCACTGCAACGAGACCGCAGATAGCGGCAACAACGTTGAGCTCACCTCCGGTGATTATCGTACCGATGGTGTAAACGAAGTAAGCGATGGTATAGCCGGTTCCGAGCTGAAGCGCGATTCCGCCCCAGAGCCACTTTCCGCTCTTCATTTCGGAGTTCATAGCACCGATAGCTGCAAAGCAGGGCGGCGTGAACAGGTTGAACATGAGGAATGCGAGAGCCGCAACAGCGGAGATTCCGAACACCGCCTTGATATCGGCGCCGGCGCCATCCATCATTTCAAGCGCATCTGTATCTATAAGATTGGATATACCGTAGCAAACCGCAAGAGTACCGACTACGTTCTCCTTCGCGATAAAGCCGGTGACCGCAGCGGCAGCCATCTGCCATGCGGCAACTCCGATGATGGGCACAAGAAGAACCGCTATGGGGCTGGCGATAGTAGCGAGTATGGACGTATTCGCCATATCCTCCTCGACAAGGTGAAGCTGCCAGTTGAACGACTGCATTACGTATACCGCCGCGTTGCAGAGAAGGATTATCGTTCCCGCCTTGACTATGTATGCCCAACCTCTCGAGCACATGGACATAAAGCCTCTCTTAAGGCTGGGGAGCTTATACTCGGGAAGCTCGATGATAAAGAAGGATTTTCTGTTCTTGTATCCGGTGATCTTGTTTATAAGAAGCGCACCGAGAAGGATAAGAGCTATTCCTACAAAATACATGAGAGTTCCGACCCATGATGCATCCGGGAAGAACACTCCGGCGAACAATGCTATAACGGGGAGCTTTGCTCCGCAAGGCATGAAGGGTGTCAGCATCGCGGTAGCGCGTCTCTCGCGCTCGTTGCGTATCGTGCGGCAAGCCATGATGCCGGGGATCGCGCAGCCCGTACCGATTACAAAGGGGATGACCGATTTACCGGAAAGTCCGACCTTCTTGAATATCGGGTCAAGAACGACCGAAACTCTCGCCATGTATCCGCAATCCTCGAGAAGTGCTATAAGGAAATACATTACCATTACAAGCGGCAAAAATCCGACGACCGCCGAAACACCGCCGATGATACCCTCGGTGAGAAGCGAAACAAGGAACTCGTTGCCGCCCTCAAGCGACACACCTACCCATTCCTTAAACGCATCTATCCAACCGACGAGATAGTCTGCGATCCACGGGCCTACCCATGCCTGAGAGATCTGGAAAACGAAGAACATAACTACCGCGAATATCGGTATGCCGAGCCACTTGTTGGTGAGAACGGAGTCTATCTTATCTCCGACATTTCTGTCCTTCGTGAGGACCTTACGGGTCTCTACCTTTTCGACAACACCGTTAACAAACGCAAAGCGCTCGCGGTCCGCCTCCTCGACCGCCTTCTTATCGGTCAGATCTATATCCTTCTGAACGTAGGGAGCAGTCTGCTTTGTGCCTGCCACCTTTACGGCGGCATCAACTACCGCCTTGAGTCCGTTGGACGAGGTGGAAACGGTATTGATAACCGGGCATCCGAGCTTCTCGGAAAGCGCCTCGGCGTCTATCTTCGTCTCCTTCTTTTTGTTGATATCGCTCTTGTTCAGCGCAACTACAACGGGGATTCCGAGCTCAAGCAGCTGTGTTGTGAAGAAAAGGCTGCGGCTAAGATTCGTCGCGTCGACGATGTTTATGATTACATCGGGATTTTCCTTTTTTACGTACGAGCTGGTGATGCTCTCCTCGCTTGTAAACGGGGACATCGAATATGCTCCGGGGAGGTCAACGGCAATAACCTGCTCGCTGCCTGCATACGCCTTTTTTATCGGATGTTCTTTCTTGTCAACGGTAACACCTGCCCAGTTTCCGACCTTTTCGTTTCGACCGGTCAGAGCATTGTACATCGTTGTCTTACCTGAGTTGGGATTGCCTGTCAAAGCAACTCTCATTGTGGACTTCCTCCTTTGAGTTTTTTAACCTTATATTGATCCTTTCGGATAAAGTTACGTTTTTTGAGTTAGCAGTCGCTAACCGTATGTCAAAAAACAATCGGCAGATTGTTTTTTGTAAACCGTTTCAGATCTCGATGGCCTCAGCCAGTTGATTATCGATGTTGTAGCGTCCGTCCTTTATCGAAACGACGCATCCGCCCTTAAGATGGGATACTACCGTTATCTTCTCACCGCTGTAGCAGCCGAGAGAGAACAGAAACGCGTTCAACTCCTCGTCATCGGTTTCGATCTGCCGAATGATGTATTCCTTGCCTTCAATGGCATCTTTCAACGTCATAAATTCCACCACCCGTATAATTATTATGCTTCGCACATCGTATTAGCACAGGCTAACCGATGCCGAAAAACAATAGTTAGTCTCCGCTAACCTCGATTATTGTACTACACTCCCATAATTTTGTCAATAGTTATTTTAAAGTTTTTCGGATTTTTTTATTTAATATCTTCCGCCTTGATTTTTATATGCTTTTATGATATTCTAAAGGTATAAAAAAGCAAAATAAAATGTAACTTAAGGAGTCGATAAATGGTATTGCAAGCCTCCGGTGAGATGTACCTTGAATCCATATACGTGCTTTCGCAGACGAAGTCAGCCGTTCGATCCATCGACATCGCCGAATACATGAATTTTTCCAAGCCCAGCGTAAGCCGCGGCGTCGGAATACTGAAAAAAGAGAATTATATAAACGTTGACGGTGACGGCTATATCACCCTGACCGAAAGCGGACTCGAGCTCGCAAAGAAGATATACGAGCGGCACACGGTACTCAGCCGCGCCCTTGTCATGCTCGGAGTTGACAGCGAGACAGCGGCGGAGGACGCCTGCAAGATCGAGCACGTTATAAGCGACAGCTCGTTCGAGGCGCTGAAGCGCCATATGGACGAACGAGGATAAGCTCTCCCCTCTCCGAGCACCAAGCGCGCGGAAACGGTGCAAGTGCGGAGAAGAAGCGAGAGAGAATGCACAATGTGCGATAATGACGCAAAATCGAAAATCGAGCGTGAGCTTCATCGGAAATATCCTCGAGTCCACCGCGAAATCCCTTTGCCGGTCGCAAGGTGCGAATATAAAGCGCCGATGGCGCGGACGACAATATGAAAGCGTACGAAAACTCATAGCACGCGCCGAAGCAGCCCGGATTTACTGCCAAAATCGTGCAGATAATACACGCGCGCAAGAGAATACGCAGCGGGTGCAGAAAATAATTACCCAAACAACGTAAAATAGCGCAGATTGCGCCAAAAACGAGCGCCAAGCGCGCGTGGGCGACACCTCTCCTTGCCGAAGTAAAAGCATTGCGCCGGATGCAAGGTGCAAAGAAGTAACGTGAGCCTGCGAGAATCGCGAGCTCACACAAATCGGGTGCACGGACGACGCCGTATACCTCCCCTTGCCGGATGCATAAGCACATCCCTTTGTCGGAGCTTGGCAAGCGGTCGCGCAGCTCCAAAAACATAACAAAAACGCAAATAATCAGCGGATCAAAAGCTATCCGCTGATTATTTTTTGTCTATATACCGCTCATTCGGCGCACTGGAGCACCTCTACCATGTCGATATTTTTGTTCTTCCGAGCTATGACCGCGCCCACGAGAAGTGACACTCCAAAGGTGAGAAGTATGCTTATCGCGTAGGTCGATGCGTCGATAGCAATGGGGAGCTCATACTCGCTCGCGAGAGCCGTTACCAGCACGTAGAGCGGCTCCGCTCTGCCCGAGTATGACGACAAACTTTCCGCGCTCGAGCGAAAAGCTCACCCCATCAAGTGCGTTCAGCACGTGATCTCCCGCGGTATAGGTGCGTGTAACGTTTTTAAATTCCACTATCGGCATACGTTTTTCCCTCCTCATATTCACCGAAAATTGAAAATACCTTTTTTGACGTACGGCTCGGTATGTATCCCCAATATCTTGTACCCCGTCTGCTCGACGACCTCCTTCAGGCACTCGTCGTCGATAGGCTTCTCCGCAATTATCTG
>CAZSUR010000101.1:0-5354 GCA_964610075.1 uncultured Lachnospiraceae bacterium | reverse complement strand
TCCGCCGACTTTGAGAGCGTGATGCCGCCGACAATACCGCAGGCGATAGCCAAAACGGCGGTAAAAACGCCCTCCCACAGCATGAGCAGGCTTATATTCCGCTTGTCCATACCGAGGACATTGTAAAGTCCGAACTCGCGGTTTCTCTGCTTTATTAAAAACGAGTTTGTGTAGAAAAGAAAGATGAGCGAGAATATCGCTATAACCGTACAGCCGAGCGGCAAAATGAGCATAAGAAAGGATCCGCCTGCCGCGTACTCGAGCGTCTGAGATTCTCTGAGCGAGCATAGGATGTAGAACATCATCGCCATGACCGAGCCGGTAAGTATATACGGAAAATAAAGCCGTTTGTTCTTACATATGGCATCCCATGCCAGTCGAGGGTAAAAGCCTGCCTTCATTCTCTCGTTCCTCCCGTCGCCAGAAGTGTGAGAGTGTCGGAGATCATCTGATAAAGCTGCTCATTCGTATTATCCCCGCGGTATATCTGATGGAAAACCTCGCCGTCCTTTATAAACAGCACACGGCTCGCGTGGCTTGCCGCCTTGACCGAGTGCGTTACCATAAGCACCGTCTGCCCGGTCGCGTTTATCTGTGAAAAGAGGCGGAGCAGCTCGTCGGTCGCCTTCGAGTCAAGCGCTCCGGTCGGCTCGTCTGCCAATATGAGCTTCGGCTCGGTAATTATGGCGCGAGCCACGGCAGCGCGCTGCTTCTGCCCTCCCGACACCTCGTACGGATATTTTTTAAGCAGCTCGGAAATACCGAGCTCACGCGCGATAGGCTCAAGCCGGTCGTGCATCTCGCGATAGCTCTTGCCTGCCAGCACGAGCGGAAGATAGATATTATCCTCGATCGTAAACGTGTCAAGGAGATTGAACTCTTGGAACACAAAGCCGAGATTATCGCGGCGGAATTCCGCCACACGGCTCTCCTTTATGCCATCGAGCCACTCACCGTCGAGCACCACGCTTCCGGAGGTTGGACGGTCAAGCGCCGCAAGGATATTCAAAAGGGTGGTCTTGCCCGAGCCCGATTCTCCCATAATGGCGACGTATTCGCCCTCCTCGACCTCAAAGCTTACCCTTTTCAACGCCTCGACCTTGCTCCCTCCGAGGCGTGTAGTATATATTTTCTGTACTTCACTTACCTTCAAAATACTCATATAACAAAAATCCTCCTACCTGATTTCTGCTATCATTATACCAAAGGGGATATCTGTCACGCCATATGTTCGGCTAACAAATACCCCCGTAAATCTAACATTTTTGTAAGAAGTTGCGTTTTTATACACCGAAGCTGTCGCTCACCTAAGGGTGCCGATATACGCCCCCGTGCGCATTGGTACGACAAGCGTACCGTCAAGTGAAAAACGATCGAAAATCCGGTTTATGTCGTCGATATAATCAGAAAAGCCCGCGTCTCCCTCTCGCAGAGAATATGAGGATGAAAGTGCGCGGCCGATATATCCGCGACGATCATAGGCTTGGCTGTTATCACAGCAAAACATCTCGTCCTTACCGTCAAAAAAGTCGTGGCACACCTTCAAATCGATACCACACGAAAAGCCTTTGAACTCCGGGCAATGCCGTCTGCAAACGTCGGCAAGCTCTAAGTTGCACAAGGCATCGATGTCGCGTGTATTGTAGACAATGGCTACCCTTCCGCCGGGCGTAAGTATCCGTCTGCATTCCTTGCCGAACGCCTCGGCATCAAACCAATGAAACGCCTGCGCGACGGTAACACAATCGACGCTCTGCTCGGGAAGCGTTGTGTCGCGATCGCTACCGCAAACGGAAGCAAAGCCCTCGCGCAAAGCTAATCTTTCCTCCGCCTTTTTCCGCATATCCTCGTTCGGCTCAACGGCATATACGCGATATCCGCTATTCAAAAGCTGCTCGCTGAATATCCCCGTACCGGAGCCTATATCCGCAAAAGCGCTGCCTCGCGATATTTCAAGCACGTTTGCCATATATTCAAAAAGCTCGGAGGCATAGCTTGGTCTTGCATTGGCGTATATCTCGCCCTTGCCGTTGAATTTCGCTGTATTATCCATTTTTTCACTCCATCTCAGGTAAATCAGATCCTCGTCACTCGATCTCAAGTCGATTCTGCGACAGATCTATCTCTATCACCGCGCCGACGTCAACCGTCGAGCTTGCCGAGATCGTATGTCCGAGATTATTGCAGATGCGACGGCAGAGATACAGCCCGATACCGCTTGATTTTCTGTCCGTTCTGCCGTTATAGCCGGTGTAGCCTTTTTCGAATATGCGCGGCAGATCCTCTGCGGCTATGCCAATACCGGTATCCTCCACCCGAAGCACCATAGCATCGTCAAGCGATATGGTAATGCTTCCCGACGGAGTATATTTCAGCGCATTTGATAGCACCTGCTCAAGGACAAACGAGAGCCATTTCTCGTCGGTTACTACCCTCGCCTCTATCGGCTCGTACACAAGCGACAGACCGCTTGCGATAAAATCGGAGCTGAATTTTTTTATCACCGAGCACACTATCGAGTCAAGCTCGTACTCGCGGAACACGTAATCGGTAGTGTCCGAGTCGAGCCGCAGGAAGGTCAGCACCATATCTACGTACTGCTCGATGCGATGCAGCTCGGACGTAAGCCTACGCGACAGCTCCGAGTCCTCGCTCTGAAGCTGCAGTCGCATGGAGGCAATCGGAGTTTTTATCTGGTGCGCCCAGAGGGTATAATACTCCACCATGTCGGTATACTTGCGGCTCGTATCGCCGCGAAACAGATTATGCTCGTCACATATAAGGCGTATTATTTCACGCATATCCGAGCAGACGAGCCCATCTGCCGTATCAAGCGAGCTTGATGCGGCAGCGGTTATCGTGCGGATATCGCTCAACAGGTCATGCTCGCGCTTCACGCGGTAAAAATCGGCGGCGAGCGCGATGCATCCGATAAGCGCGCATACCGATGCCGGGTAAAGAACAGAGGCTACCGGCAGCCGGTAAAGCATAAACACAGCCGTAAATATAAAGCAAAACAGAAGGTATATAAATATCGTACGCCGACGATCCTTCAAATATCTCAAAAAAAGCCTCATATAAGCCTACCTCAGCCCTCTATAATATATCCGACGCCGAATTTTGTGGTGATAAAGCCCTCAAGACCGATGCCCTCAAGCCTACGGCGGAGTCGTCCGACGTTCACCGTCAGCGTGTTTTCGTCAACGAAGCTGTCGGTCTCCCAAAGCAGCTCCATCAACCGCTCGCGGCTCACCGTCCTGCCCTTATTCTCCATAAGCACGTGCAGTATGCGGAATTCGTTCTTTGAAAGGGATATCCTCTCGTCTTTAAAGCTGAGCGTACCGTCTCCGGTATTCAAAAGAGCTCCGCGATGCTCGAGTATAGGGGATGAGGGCGCAAAATCATACGTTCTGCGGAGCATGGCTTGGAGCTTCGCCGTAAGCACGCTTTGATCGAACGGCTTGGCGATAAAATCATCCGCTCCCATGTTCATCGCCATTATCATATTCATGTTGTCGGATGCCGAGGATATGAAGATTATCGGCACCTTCGACACTTTGCGTATCTCGCTGCACCAATGATAGCCGTTGAAAAATGGCAGCCCTATATCAAGAAGTACGATGTGAGGTTGAAACTCCGCGAATTCGGACATAACCGAGCGAAAGTTTTTCACGTATCTTACCTCGAGATCCCACAGCTCGGTCTGAGCCTTTATCGCCTCCGCTATTCCTCTGTCATCCTCAACTATAAGCAGCTTATACATTATCCTCACCTCTGTTATACGGCGATATCGCGCCGCACTCTCGCGTGACGTCGATATACTCGATAAAAATCATACCATACGTATCAATTATAGCACACAATTCTGATTTTTTCCATAATATCGCAATCCGGCGGCTCATGGCTGCGATATTCAGCCTCAAACAGCGAATAGAAAGCTTGGTGGCACGTATCACTCTCGATCCTACGCAAGGGTGCTCTCGCTCTTAGTCCGGCGGCGGAATTTTTAGTCATGCGTAGCTGCAAATGGCACTGCCTCGCCCTTATCCGACCATGCTCCGATACTTTTCAACGGTGTAATCCATTTGCGCAAGGCAACGCTCCGCCCTTCCGATGCTATGTCAAGCGCAAACGCCTCGGCGGAGCATATCCAAAGGAGGTACACGGCGCAAAGCTTACGCGCGGTGCAGGCTCTATCAAAAAAAAATCCGCGGTATTCCCGTTATCGGAAATACCGCGAGATATATTATTTATTTTCGGGTGAATTAATACATACCGCCCATGCCGCCCATTTCGGGAGCAGCAGCTGCAGGAGTTTCCTCCTTGATGTCTACAACGATAGCCTCGGTTGTAAGAACGGTCGATGCGATCGAAGCTGCATTCTGAAGCGCGGAACGTGTAACCTTTGTAGGATCGACGATTCCTACCTCGACCATATCAACATACTCCTCGGTAGCAGCGTTGAAGCCGTAATCCTGCTTGTTTGCAGAGAGAATCTTATCTACAACGACAGAGCCCTCAAAGCCTGCGTTCTCTGCTATCTGGCGTACCGGCTCCTCGAGAGCCTTTACTACGAGCTGGATACCCGTTCTCTCGTCGCCCTCTGCATCTGCAAGGAGAGCCTTGACGTCATTTACGATATTGAGAAGTGCAACTCCGCCTCCTGCAACTATACCTTCCTCAACTGCAGCCTTAGTTGCGTTGAGAGCATCCTCTATGCGGAGCTTCTTTTCTTTCATCTCGACTTCGGTAGCAGCACCGACCTTGATAACGGCAACACCGCCTGCAAGCTTTGCAAGTCTTTCCTGGAGCTTTTCACGGTCGAAATCGGAGGTAGTGGTCTCGATAGCAGACTTGATCTGTCCGACTCTGCCCTTTATCTCCTCGGCATCTCCGGCACCGCCGACGATGATGGTGTTTTCCTTATTGATCTTAACCTGTCTTGCGCGTCCGAGCTGCTCGATCTTAGTCTCCTTGAGATCAAGCCCGAGCTCGTCGGAGATAACCTCGCCGCCGGTGAGGATAGCGATGTCGCGGAGCATATCCTTTCTTCTGTCACCGAATCCCGGAGCCTTAACTCCAACGCAAACGAAGGTTCCCTTCAGCTTGTTCAGGATAAGAGTTGTGAGAGCCTCGCCCTCGATGTCCTCTGCGATGATGAGAAGCTTCTTGCCGGTCTGTACTATCTGCTCGAGCAGGGGCAGGAGCTCCTGAATGTTCGAGATCTTCTTATCGGTTATAAGGATGAGAGCGTCGTCGATAACAGCCTCCATCTTCTCTGTATCTGTAAACATGTACGGAGAGATTTATCCGCTATCGAACTGCATACCCTAAACTACCTCGCAGAAGGTGTC
>CAZSUR010000100.1:0-5359 GCA_964610075.1 uncultured Lachnospiraceae bacterium | reverse complement strand
AACACGAGTTCGATTCTCGTACGGGTCACCATGTATCGAAACAACGAGCCTCGGGAGGGAAGTATTCCTCTCAGGGCTCGATTTTTTTGCGCTTTTTTGTGTAAAAACGGAGCGCACGGCGTTTTTGCGAGGCATAAGCGCCCATGCTGCCGCAGCTTGGCGATGCTACATGAGCTTGCCCCTGCCGTCGCGCTTCGGCGTATCGGCTCGCCGCGCTCGCATTTTGCCTGCCGGCGCGGAGCCTTTTTCGCTAAAACAGCCCGGCGAATATTTCGAGCAGCTTGAAGCGCAGAACGTACTTCGGATTCTCCGAATCGGTGAGCAGACCTATCTGCCCGGGCGTGAAGCCTGCCTCGGTCAGCTCCTCGCGAGCATCCGCCGCTCCTACAAGACACAGCGGCGGAAAGAGCACGCACCACCAATTCTTGCCCTCGGCTGCTCCGAGCATTATGCGCAGCGACGTGTATTCGCCTGCCGGAAAGCGCATATCCTCGTATTCCCTCGTCGGATAGCGCTCGCGCCCGAGCTCTGCCGACACCTCGAGTGTGCTGCCCTCCTCCGCGAGTGCTTTCTCCGCTGCCGAGATTATACGCGGAAGCTCCGCACGCAGAGCCGCCTCCGCCTCCTCGACCTCGCGGCAGCCCGAGGTGATGCGAGCCGCTTCTGTGTTCACCCGGTCGCGGACGGCGAGCTTCAGCCTTTGATCCTCCTCGCTGTCCGAGTTTGCGAGCACGTGTATTCGTATGACGTTGTCGTATATCTCACTCTCCCCATGTATCGGGAGCACGGTGAGGACGGCGGCGGATAATAATATTGCAAAAAACAATGCGGTGAATCTTTTCATGGTATAAGTAAGCATCCTTTCCTTTTCTGTAAAGGAATTATCGCCGCAAACGCGCGGAGCTATACATAAATTTTATATTGACACCGTAACTGCGTTGCGGTATAATGACAAGACACCAAAAAAACAGACCGTCGGAGGATATAATGAGTATTATTGAGATCGTCATTGTCGCAATAGGACTTGCCATGGATGCTTTTGCCGTTTCGATATGCCGCGGACTCGCGATGCCGGGATATAAGCTGAGATATTCGATAAAGGTCGGACTTTATTTCGGTATCGCGCAGGCGGTGATGCCGCTTATCGGATATCTTCTCGGCTTCAGCTATGAGAAATACATAACCGAATACGATCATTGGATAGCATTCGTTCTGCTCGTGCTTATCGGAGCCAACATGATACGCGAAGCGTTCGGAAAGGACGATGAGGAGCAGAAGGCAGGACTCGGCTTCAAGGTGCTGTTCCCTATGGCGATAGCGACAAGTATAGATGCGCTTGCCGTCGGAGTTACCTTTGCATTCCTCGAGGTAAATATAGTAGTTGCCGTTTCGATAATAGGCGCGCTCACCTTCCTTATCTCCGCTGCCGGAGTTAAGCTCGGCAGTATATTCGGGTGTCGATTCAAGAACAAGGCGGAGTTTGCCGGCGGCGCGATACTTATTTTGATGGGAACAAAGATACTTATAGAGCATCTTTTCTTCTGATGACGATATAAATCTGCTATGCCGCGCGGTGCGCAAGCTCTGCCACGGCATAGCAGAATCTAATATACAACCAAAACGAGCGGAGAGCGAAAGCTCTCCCTTTTTTGCGCGATAGCGGTATCGTCCTCGCTGTGGCGATGCATGCACCAACCTGCGCCGTTCGCGCGTCGAGAATGAAGCGTGTCTTTATGTGTCGCACAGAAAAAGGTGACGTGTTACTCGCCGCCGGTGGCAGAGCTGTGCATCCGCACTGCAGCGGAGCTACATTTGCGCACCGAGCTGTGCCTATATGCTGCATCCGTGCCTCCGCAGTAGCCACATTTGCGCGGCGAGCCGCACCTCTGCGGCGGAGGTATACTCCGCTCATGTTCATATATCATATACAGCTCGCCTTGTTCTGCGTAGTTGTGAGAGGGCAACGCCGCGCCCGATCAGAGTATGAAGTCGCACCCTTGGGAAAACGCCGGTGTGATATGGCGATAAAGATCCCCCTATGGCAGCTTGCGTTCCGCCATAGGGGGATGATTTTTCGATTTTGTCTCGGCGCGCGGCGTCTGTTGCCCATAGGAGGCTACGCTTCCCGGGAGGCTACGCCACTCATAGTATGTGTTGCCCCAAGTCTGAGCCGGTGCTCTGCCGGGCACCGCCATCCGAGCCTATTATCTTATCTGACCGTTTCCGCAGATGAGATATTTCTGTGTCGTCAGCGCCGAGAGCCCCATCGGGCCGCGAGCGTGAAGCTTCTGCGTTGAGATACCTATCTCCGCTCCGAAGCCGAACTCTCCGCCGTCGGTGAATCTGGTGGAGGCGTTTACGTATACCGCCGCCGAGTCGATGCGGCGCTTGAAGCGCTCCGCCGAGTCGAGCGAGCGGGTCATTATCGCCTCGCTGTGGCCGGTGCTGTATTTGTTTATGTGAGCGATGGCTTCATCGAGCGTGTCGACTATCTTCACCGCCATTATAAAGTCGTTGTATTCGGTCGCAAAATCCTCCTCGGTCGCGGGAGCTATATTCGGCAGTATACTGCACGTGCGCTCGCAACCGCGCAGAGCAACGCCGGCGATCTCTGCTGCCGCGGCAAACTCGGGCAGGAAGCTGTCCGCAATATCGCTGTGTACAACGAGCGTTTCCGCCGCGTTGCAGACCGACGGTCTCGATGCCTTTGCGTTGATCGTTACCGATACCGCCATCGGAATATCCGCATCGCGGTCGACATAGACGTGGCAGTTTCCTGCTCCCGTCTCGATGACCGGGATGGAGGCGTTTTCAGCCACCGCGCGTATAAGCGATGCGCTTCCGCGAGGGATAAGCACGTCGACGTACTCTCGCTGGCGCATGAGCACGGCTGTGCCCTCGCGCGAGGTGTCGTCGATGAGCTCGATTGAGGCAGGATCGAAGCCGCAATCGGCTATCGCCTGCTTCATCAGCTTCATCAGCACGCGGTTGGTGTTCAGCGCTTCCTTGCCGCCGCGGAGCACGACTCCGTTTCCGGTTTTTATACACATGGCTGCGGCATCGACCGTGACGTTCGGGCGCGCCTCGTATATTATCGCGACGACTCCGAGAGGGACGTGTATGCAGGATATCTCAAGTCCGTTCGGGCGCCTTTGGCAGCTTCCGGTGCCTACCGGATCGGGGAGAGCCGCAAGCTCGCGTACCGCACGAGCCATTCCCTCGATGCGTCCGGCATCGAGGCGCAGACGGTCGAGCATCTTCGGCGGCACCTGTCCGCTTTCGAGATCGAGCCGGTTTGCGGCTGTTATATCATCGACGGAGGAGATGAGCTTGTCCGCTATCGCGTGAAGCGCGCGATTCTTTTTCGCCGTGCCGGCATCCGCCAGCGAATGAGCCGATGCTTTTACGCTTCGGCAGACCGAGATTACGTATTCTTCAACGTTTTTCATTGCATTATTCGTTGCTTTCGTCACCCGAAAGCCTTCCTTTGCTTGTTTGATTGATTTTACCGTGTGTCGTCTTGCACTTCTCAAAGCCGTTTTCGCTTTGAGCGTTTTGCTTTGTCCGCGCATAGCTTGATATACGCTTTTGTTGTGTGCTTGCTGCGCGCTATCTGTACACTTTTTGAATTCTGCGTCGCTTGAGCGCATATTTTGCGTAGCTGCACCGGTCGCTCTGTGCGCCTTGCCGTTTTTTGCGGCGTTGTAAATCAAATGCGCTTGCCGCACACCTTTGCCGTCTGCGCTTTGCTTATACAGAGCCATTGCGCGTTTATTCTGCAGTCGTGCTTGCGGTGAGCGCTCGTGCGCTTCGCATCGGACCGATCCGCTCGCTTAAAACTCGCGCTTGAGGCTTCGTCCGAACAGCCCTGCGAGTGCCTCACGCACCGGAACGTTGTTGTACAGCGCGTTGTATACCGCCTCGCATATCGGGAGCTCGACCTTGTATTTCTCGGAGAGGGACATGAGCGCCTTTACCGTATAAACTCCCTCGGCAAGCTCGCCGTAGCTCTCGCCGCGTGCGAACAGCTCACCGAATTTGCGATTGTGACTGAACTCGGAGAACACCGTCGCCTCGTAGTCACCGAGATGGCAGAGTCCGTATGCGGACAGCTCGCTTCCGCCCATGGCGGATATAAGGCGCGCTATCTCGCGCGTTCCACGCGACATGAGCGCTCCCTTGAGGGTGGAGAGTCCCATTCCGTCAAGCAGACCTGCTGCAATGCCGATCACATTCTTCGATGCGGCGCCGATCTCGTTGCCGATGAGGTCGTTTCCGTAGTAGAAGCGGATAAGATCGCTTCCGAACACGTCGACCAGACGATGCTTTACGTCGTCGCTGCGGCTGTCGATGACCATGCAGTTGGGGATGCCTCGTGTGAACTCTTGGACGTGACCGGGGCCGATCCAGACGGCGATCTCGTTCTTGTCACCGATGAATTCCTCGGCGATCTCGGACAGGCGGCAACCGGTCTCGACCTCGATTCCCTTCATGCAAAGGATAACGGTCTTGCCGGCAAGCCCTACGTCTTTCAGCTCGCCCATAAGTCCGCGAAGCGACTGGGAGCCGATGGATATTATTATATAATCCGCATCGTGAACGCAGCCGATATCGCACGAGAGGGTTATCGAATCGTTAAGCGTAACGAGCCCGTTTGTTCTTGTCTGCGCGAATCTCTGATAGTGCTCGGTATCGGCCGGGCCGTAGAGGGTCACTTTGTGACCTATGTGATCGTTGTACCATGCGAGGAACGAGCCCCATCTGCCGCAGCCTATAACAGTAACTTTCATCTGTAATTTTACCTTTCTTACGGTGTTTTTCGGTTTGTCTTATGCTGTTTTACAATATTCTTTTCGAAAGATTATACTATAAACCGTATATAAACGCAATAGCGTTCGGTGTGCATCCGTGAGTTTGCGGAAATATTCCGCGCTCGGCGTTATTCGTCGAGCTTGAGCACCGCCATGAACGCCTCGGGTGAAACCTCGACCGAGCCGAGCTGACGCATCTTCTTCTTTCCTTCCTTCTGCTTTTCAAGCAGCTTGCGCTTTCTAGTTATATCTCCGCCGTAGCATTTTGCAAGCACGTCCTTGCGAAGCGCCTTTACAGTTTCGCGAGCGATTATCTTTCCGCCGATGGCAGCCTGTATCGGTACCTCGAACAGCTGGCGCGGAATATTCTCCTTCAGCTTTTCGGCTATCTTTCTGCCGCGCGCATACGCCTTGTCCTGGTGTACTATAAAGGAGAGTGCATCTACCGTGTCGCCGTTAAGCAGGATGTCGAGCTTAACAAGATTGCTCGGGCGATATTCGGCAACGTCGTAGTCGAGGGAGGCGTATCCCTTGCTGCGGCTTTTCAG
>CAZSUR010000099.1:0-5400 GCA_964610075.1 uncultured Lachnospiraceae bacterium | reverse complement strand
GTCGCCGCAAGGATACAGTCAAAGCTGAACGAGCTCTGCCCGAATATAGCGCGACCGATAAACCTCCGCGGCCCGTCCTTCAACGAGCAATACACGAGCGGCTCGCTGCTGATAGAGATAGGCACATGCGCAAATACCCTCGGAGAGGCGAAGCGCTCCGCCACGCTGCTCGCGCAAGCGTTCTGCGAGCTCATATCCGAAGAATAGGTATAAAAATATCCCCGTGCGGTCGAGGATACCAACGGCATCTCCCCACGGGGACGTTTTTCATTTATCCTTTTCAAGGAAGCCGAGAAAGCTTCGTCTGTGAGCCGGGCAGGGGCCGAGCTCGCGCACCGCCTGCATATGCTCCCTTGTCGGGTAGCCCTTGTGCTTCGCAAAGCCGTACTCCGGATACGTCGCATCAAGCTCGCGGCAGAGGCGGTCACGGGTCACCTTTGCAAGGACGGACGCAGCAGCGATCGACGGCGAGCGTGAATCACCCTTAACTATCGGAACGGCATCGACCTCAAAGTCGCGCGCGATATTGCCGTCGACAAGCACAAGCGACGGTGAAGGCGAGAGCTTTGCGACCGCTCGGCGCATAGCCAGAAGCGACGCGTTAAGTATGTTCATCTCGTCTATCTCCCTCTCGCTTGCGGAAGCTATACCGTAGGACACAGCCTCGCGGCAGATGACATCAAAAAGTGCTTCCCTTTTCTTCTCCGAAAGCTTTTTCGAGTCGTTCAGTCCCTCTATTACAAGTCCCTCCGGCAGAATGACCGCCGCAGCGACGACGCAGCCGGCAAGAGGGCCTCGCCCTGCCTCATCGGTGCCGCATACGACCTCATATCCACGGGCAAAATATTCGTTTTCTATATCCCAGCTCAGGATGTGAGCTTCCCTTTTCATCTAAAACACCTCGTGCAAAGCTTATATAAGCTTAAAAATCAAACTCGGACGGCTCCTCAAGGGTTATTCTTCCTATCTTTCCGCCTCTGAACTCGTCAAGAAGGATATTCGCCGTTCTCTCGGTATTCACCTCGCCGCCGGATATGAGGAAGCCGCGCTTTCTTCCGATGACCTCGAAAAGCTCGTAGTCCTCGAGCTCCTCGTACTGCGAGATATCACCGAGCTTGTATCTTGTGCAGAGAAGCTGCGGATATTTACGGCGAAGTATTCCGGTAAGCGTGATAGCGACGTATTCGATATCAAGTATGGTGTCCTTTATAGCTCCGGTGATCGCGAGATGCTCGCCTACCGTTTTGTCCTCGAATTTAGGCCACAGCACGCCGGGAGTGTCGAGCAGATCTATCCCTCCGGGAGTGCTTATAAGCTGCTTGTCGCGCGTAACACCCGGGCGATCCTCCACCCTTGCCTTTTTAGAGCCGGAAAGCTTGTTTATAAACGAGGATTTTCCGACGTTCGGTATTCCGGCTATCATAGCCTTAAGTGCTCTGCCGGACATACCCTTATTCTCGTACTTGTCCACCTTATCCGAAAGGATCTCCCTTATTTTTACCGGGATATCCTTCATACCGGCGCCGGTGATGCAGTCGGCAAATATACAGCTCTTGCCCTGCTTCTCGAAATAGCTTTTCCAGCGATTCGTCGCATCCGGATCCGCCAAGGATGCCTTGCTGAGTATTGTAAGGGTAGGCTTGCCCGAAACTATCTTGTAAAGCTCCGGATTTTTCGAGCTGTACGGTATTCTCGCATCCAATATCTCAATAACTATATCCATTCCGGAGACGACCTCGCGCATCATGCGACGAGTTTTCGCCATATGTCCCGGGAACCAGTTGATCGAAGGAGCGGAGGAAACCTGCTCCTTCGGGAGCTCGTTATCTGCCCTTCTCGTTTTCTTCTTCCGGTACTTTTCCATAAATATCACTTCCTTTTGTTTAAATCGCGCTGCTGTTTGTTTAAACCGCAGTCGTCCAAGCTCGCCTGAATCGCAAGCGATGTGACAAGCCCACTCCGACGCTCTGTCGAGAGCTTCACCGGGCGCAACGCCAAGCGAGGCCGGAACAGGCTCACAGCTCGACCAGAGCCGCTTCAAAATCCTTTACATAGTATTTTACATTTTTCGAGCCTCTTTGAACGATCGTGTGCCCCTCATCCTCAAGCAGGCGCTTCTGCAGCTCTATCCCCTCGGGATATTTTGGATTCAGCTCGCCGTCCGACTTCAGCGTCCTCCAATACGGAGTTATATCCTCGCTTCTTTGATAGCTCGCAAAGGCGACTATATTCACGAATATTCCGGCGGTCATAGGATCTGTGAAATCGGCATCGTTCCGCTTTGCAAGATGCTCTCTCATCTGCCCGATGGTGATAAGCTTTCCGCACGGCACCCTTTTCATCAGCTCGTCGTAATATATCGGCGGCGCGAAAAACATTCTTTCCCCACCGTATCTTTTTATCGTCCTCTCGTCACGCACAAGCTGAATTTTAGGCATATCCTTATTATTTTTCATCATGGAGTTGAAATCTTTTTTATTCTCGCAAGCCATATTCTTCACACTCCGATATCTTTATTCGAACGCCCCTGTTTCCGGCTCAAGCAAACAGAGCAAGCACACAGAGACAAACGCCGCGAGCTTTCGCTTCGAGCTCCGCTATTAAAACACGGCAGACAGCCATAAATTCGCGTTATAAGCTTTCTGCCGTTTTTAAGTTAAATCGGTTTATTGCCGAAGCAATATCAAAAGACGCACAGCTTATCAAGCGGAAAGATCCGCATCTTGACCTGACCGAGTATATACCTCTCGTCCACGAAGCCTATGCGCGCATCGCGACTATCAAGCGAATCGTTTCTGTTATCTCCCATAGCGAACACCATGCCGTCGGGCACAGTCAGCGGATACGTGTACGATGAGCCGCGCATCCATTCGCCATCCATATATTTCACGTAGCTCTCGTCAAGCTCGACACCGTCGACCGTGACCGTCCACGTCTCAAAATCTATATCGACCGTCTGCCCCTCCGTTGCGATGATCCTTTTCACAAGCGGATCGGGATAGATCTCCGAATCAAGCTGGAATACCACGACATCCCCGGTCTCGGGCTTATAAAACAGATCGGAAATGATAAGCATATCCCCCTCGTGCAGGGTATCCTCCATCGACGGGCCGACTACCTGAGCCACCCTGAATACGAAGGTAAAGAGCAGGAATACCACCGCCGCCGCAACGGCAAACACCTCGACCCAGTCGTAGAGCTCGTCTATTATGAGCCGTTTGCCCGTATCATCCGGAGCAGGGCTGTTTTTTCTCACCTCGGAAGAATTGTTCATCGGAATATCACCGCCAATCGTCGCGCACCGCAGAGCCTCCGCGGCGCGGCTTTATTTTTCTATAAACTTGTCGAGCAGGTTGTAGCCGTGCTCGATATACAATCCGGCAGCCTTCACCGTATCCTCGCTGAAGGAGTCGACTCCGCTATCGGATCGGTTCGATTTGTACATCATAAACGGCACCGGATCAAGCGTATGCGTGCGCTTGACTATCGGGGTCGGATGATCCGGCAGTATCATTATACCGAAGGGCTCGCCGCTCTCGGAGAGCGCATTATATACCGGAGCGAGTATCTTTTCGTCGATGAGCTCGATCGAGCGCACCTTGTTTTCAAGCTCTGCGCGGTGTCCGCACTCGTCGGGTGCCTCAACGTGGATGTAAACGAGATCCTTTCCGCCGCGAAGCGCATCTATTGCCGCCTTGGCCTTTCCGTCGTAGTTGGTATTGACGTTTCCGGTCGCACCTTCTACGTCTATCGACTCCATTCCGGCACATATGCCGATACCCTTTATAAGATCTACCGCGGATATTACCGAAGCATCAAGCCCCCACTTTTCCTTAAATGAGGGGAGGGACGGCTTCGCGCCCGGGCTCCAAAGCCATATGGAGTTTGCGGGTCTGAGCCCTCTTGCACGTCTCGCCTCGTTTATAGGATGATGTGCGAGGACGTCATAGCTTCTGCGCTGGAGCTCGGCATAGGGCTCCGGCGGCATATATCCCTCGATGCACTGTCCGAGAATGTCGTGCGGACGCATAAACGAGCTGTACGCAGGCGGATCCTGCCACAGCAGGCAATGACGATAGCTTACGCCCGGATAGAAGGTGCGGCTGTCGTCTCCGAAAGCCTCCTCCACCGCGCGGATAAGCTCCGCCGCCTCGTCGGTCGTTATCTCGTCGGCGCTGTGATCTATCATCTCACGCTTGTCGTACGGAATGCTGTCATCGTCGCTTATCGTAACGACGTTGCAGCGAAACGCGATCTCGTTCGGCTTCATATCAAGCCCCATGGATACCGCCTCGAGCGGCGAGCGGCCGTTCGAATATATCTTCGGGTCGTATGACATTATCGCAAGATTTGCGGTGTCGCTCTCCGGCACCATATCGTTCGGAACGTTCGAAACAAGTCCCACAGTCGATGTGCGGGCAAGCTTGTCGAGCATAGGCTTTGATGCGACCTCAAACGGAGTCTTGTCGCCAAGCTCCTTTATCTTGTAATCTGCCGCACCGTCATAAACGAGTATAACGTATTTCATATTGATAAACACCTCTTATCCGATAGCCGTATCGGGGCAAAATAAACGAAAAATCATCGTATACACGGCGCGCGCACGCACCGTTTACCGCTTTATTATAACACAAGCTATCCTCTTATACAAGAATATTTTTATCATTTTTTATGAATTTTCGGTGTCCTTTCGGGCTCACTCTTGACATTGCCAAAATTAAGATATAAAATTAGCATACAGGCGTAACTCACGGAGGTAGAGAGCATGAAATATCTTATAGCATCGGACATTCACGGATCGGCACGGTTCTGCCGCGAGCTTTTCTCTCGCATCGAGGCAGAGCATATCGACTGCCTGATCCTGCTCGGAGACCTCCTGTACCACGGGCCTCGCAACGAGCTGCCGAATGGCTATGCTCCGAAGGAGGTAATCGCCATGCTGAACGAGTATAAGGGCAAGCTCATCTGTGTGCGCGGAAACTGCGACGCAGAGGTGGATCAGATGGTGCTGAGCTTCCCGATAATGGCGGACTACGCAGTAATAGAGCACGACGGACACACCGTATTTGCAACTCACGGCCATATTTACGGCGAGGATACGCCTCCGGCTCTGCGCAAGGGAGACGTGCTGCTCTGCGGACACACCCACATTCCGAGGTGCTGCGAGCATGATGATTTCACTTATATAAACCCCGGCTCGGTGTCAATACCGAAGGAGGGCTCGGAGCACAGCTATATGACGCTAGATGGCGGAAGCTTCGTCTGGAAGCGGCTGTCGGACGGCGAGGAATACCTACGCTTCGATATGAGCTAAGCCACCGCTCCGCACGGCAAAGCCGAGGCATTTCCGGCGTTTTTTGCTTTGAAAAAATATGTTGACAAAAAATATCACTTGTGATA
>CAZSUR010000098.1:0-5486 GCA_964610075.1 uncultured Lachnospiraceae bacterium | reverse complement strand
AGGGTACGATCAACGCCGCAACCGTAAACTACCGCACGATAGCCGAGCTCGGCTTTAAATATCAAGCGGCTTGCTTTATCCTGGCACACAACCATCCAGACGGAAGCATCATGCCGTCGGCGGAAGATATAGCGCTCACCGAAAATCTAAAGCGAGCCTTTGCCAACATCGAGTTTCCGCTGATAGATCACATCATCGTTGCCGGAGACAACTACAAAGCCATAATACGCGATATGCAGATCGACAAGCGCAGAGGCTATAACAGCATGGAGCTGTAACAAAACGAAAAAAGGCTGTGCAGGACGGAGCATCCGTCAGGCACAGTCTTTGATTATTCTCGATTTATATGTGAAGCGACTTCTTTCTCATGTTGTATTCCGAGCGCGGATTGATTATCTCTCTCCAATCAAGGTCGCCGCGGTCGAGCGCGCGTACGAGCACCTCCGCCGTTGCTATATTGGTAGCGAGCGGAACGTTGTGCAGGTCGCACATACGAAGCAGAGTCATATCGGTATCACTTATCTTGTCTGTGATGTTCGTGTCGCGGAAGAATAGCAGCATATCTATCTCGTCGTACGATATTCTCGACGCGATCTGCTGAGCTCCGCCCTGCGGCCCCGACAGAAGTCTTTCGATCTTAAGTCCGGTCGCCTCCGATATGTACTTTCCGGTAGTGCCGGTGGCGCAAAGGTTGTGATTGCTTAGTATGCCGCAATATGCTATGCAAAACTGGGTCATTATTTCCTTTTTACGGTCATCTGCGATAATTGCGATATCCATTAGTAAAAACATCCTTTCCGAAGCTTAGAATTATATCAACGTATATACGTTACTGGATCTTTTT
Source organism: uncultured Lachnospiraceae bacterium (assembly GCA_964610075.1). Classification (GTDB taxonomy): domain Bacteria; phylum Bacillota; class Clostridia; order Oscillospirales; family CAG-272; genus CAZSUR01. Next base: position 4,642 of record CAZSUR010000098.1, on the reverse strand, counting down.
CAGCAGCTTGCGCCGCTTCGTCTTATGAAATCCCGAGAAAAGCGGGACGTTGTGTCCGCAGATCCTGTCTGCGATGTTACCGAATGCAACGGCGCTATTCGACGCCTTTGCACCGAATACCGACTCGCCTCTCGCCTGATACTCGGCAAGTGCCGTGTCATAGGGGATAATACCTATAAGCTGTATGCAGGTCTTGTCTATTATATCAAGTATTCCGGGCTGCACCGCGGTACCCGCGTTTGCCGCCTCGAAGCAGTTTACGATAAGCTTTCGCGTATCCACGCCCATCTCCTGAAGGATCATGCCCGTCCTTTCGGCGGCACGCAGAGATGCCGGCTGATAGGTGGATATTATAAGCGCAAGCTGAGATACGGAGGCTGCAAATTTTATCGGATCTCCCAGCTCTCCGGGAGTATCTATTATCATATATTCGAATCCGGCGTTGTCGGCGATATCGAGCACGGTATCCTTGAACTGCTGCTCGCTTATGTCGTTGTTGTAGGTGTAGGGTGCCGCGCAGAAATACAGCTCGTCCACCTTTTTGTCCTGCACCATCGCCTTTTCAAACGGGATAGAACGAAGTATGACGTCGCTTATATCGTAGATTATATCGTTCTCCATGCCCATGATAAGGTCGAGCGAGCGAACGCCGAAATCGCAGTCGAGTACAAGCGTGCGGTGTCCGAGCGAAGCAAGCTTCGTTCCGAGATTTGCCGCAACGGTAGACTTTCCAACGCCTCCCTTGCAGGAGGTAACCATGATAATTTTACAGATGCTCATATCTAAAAATTGCCTCCTCAAGTAAAGAGTTGAAAAAATCCCCAAGCACACCGACATGATTATACCACATATTTACGAAAAGTTCAATATATAAAGTGACCAAAAATCCTATAATTTGTGGATAATATATAAATTCGACCTACCTTCGGGCATATGAGAGCTTATCCGTGCGGATACTGCCGAAAACCGGGAGCCTGCGGCGAGTGATGCCGCATTTCCGCGAACGTTAATTGTATCACACAATGTCACGCTTGTCAATCTGCCACGCCGACGCAAACCTGCGCTGTGTGCGGCAGCACGCGGCATCGCAGACCTGCGCTGCTCCACGAATCAAACGTCCTTCAAACCTTTGCGTCGTCATGCCAAATCGTGCGCCTCAAAAGCGTGCGTGGAATTATTTAGGCGCGCACACGCTTACCCGAGGCACAAGCCTTATGCATAGCGCACAGCCACCGGACTTACCGCAGGACGGCTCGCATAAAAACTCCAAAGCCCGCGCATCGCATAGACGGATTGACTTTCAAAAAACGGTGTGCTATAATCACAAAAAAGGCTCGACGTCGGGCAGGAGGATGATTTATATGAAGTACAGACTCGGCATCAGACGCGGTGTCAATCTCGGCGGCTGGCTGTCCCAGTGCGATTACAGCGCGGAGCGGCTGAATCATTTCGTTGAAGCGGAGGATATCGCACGCATCGCCTCCTACAACATGGATCACGTGCGCATCCCGGTCGATTACAAGGTGGTAACCGACGAAAGCGGCGGCTATGACGCGCCCGGCTGGGAGCGGCTCGATTGGATCTTCGCCGAGTGTGAAAAGCACGGGCTCAAGGCGATAATCGACCTGCACAAGGCCGAGGGCTTCTTCTTCCATTCCGCGGAAAAAGAGACCGGATTTTTCGACAGCGAGGTATACCAGGAGCGCTTCTACCGTCTGTGGGAGGAGTTCGCGCGCCGCTACGGAAGCCTGTCCGACAGGGTCATGTTCGAGCTTTTGAACGAGATCACCGACATATCGTATATAGACGCATGGAACCGCATCTCAAACGAATGTATCCGCCGTATACGCAGATATGCGCCGGATACGTACATCCTCATCGGAAGCTATTACAACAACAGCGCATCGGCGGTGGAGGGGCTTGCTCCCCCGGCGGATGATAAAATAGTGTTCAACTTCCATTGCTACGATCCGCTCTATTACACGCATCAGCGCGCAAGCTGGCTACGCGTGCTCGCAGATTCGCCGTTCGTGCCCTTCGATAAAACCGGCATAAACGAGGAGTTTTTCGAGAAAAACTTCGATTCGGCGATAAAGACCGCCGAAAAATACGGTGTCGAGCTCTACTGCGGCGAATACGGCGTGATAGATCATGTTCCGACCGAGGATGCCGTCAAGTGGTACAGAACGCTCAACGCCGTTCTTGAGAAACACGGCATCGCACGCGCGGTATGGAGCTACAAGGAGATGAGCTTCGGCATATCTGACGCGCGTTGGGACTCTTTGCGCGACGAGCTGCTCCGTATGCTGTGATTTCGAAAGCACCGCAAAACTTTTGAATATCTATCGTCCTGCCCCCGAAACGGGCAGGACGATTTTTTTTGCGTGCCGCATCGCGCGCAAAAAATCGCGAGAAGTGAATAAACGGAGCTACATCGCGCGAGCATATGCGCAAATCGTTCTTGCGTCCAAAGCTTGATATCCTCCTGCCCCCGTTTGCGCGAGCTGAGATGTGCCCTCTCGACACCTCTCCGCAGCGCCGTTTCATATACCGCAGCGCTTCCACCGACGTCTCGTCGCATCTCCCTGCACATGAGTAGCAGCACCGCTCTCCGCCAAAGCCAACCACGAGGATATCACGCAACGTCGCTCTCAGCTAAAGCCGCCGCGAAATCGATACTCTGCCCGCCCTGCTCGGCTCGGGCTCCGAAAAAAGTTGCATTATAAGAAATAATGTAGTATAATTATAAAGTTCGATGGCTTTATTTTTTAAAACCTTGATTTTGTGATTGTGAGGGATTTTTTTGAAGGGCCGCAAGTACGAAATAGACATGACCGAGGGACCGATAGCAAGCAAGGTATTGATGTTTGCGATACCGCTCATGCTCAGCAGTATGCTGCAGCTTGCCTACAACGCCGCGGATATAATAGTCGTAGGCCGCTATTCCGGAAGCCACGCGCTCGCTGCGGTAGGCTCTACAACCTCGCTTATAAATCTCATAATAAACATATTCATCGGCATATCCGCCGGAGCCGGTGCCGTGATCGCACGCTACTACGGCTCGGACGACCGCACGTCGATGCGCGAGACGGTGCACACGACCATGGCTATCGGTATAATCAGCGGCCTCATCGTCGCCGTCGTCGGCATCACGCTTGCGCGTCCCATGCTCGAGCTTATGGGCGCTCCCTCCGACGTTATAGATCTCTCAACGCTTTATCTTCGCATATACTTTATAGGCGCACCGGCGAATATGATATACAACTTCGGAAGCTCGGTGCTCCGCGCCGTCGGTGATACGAAAAGACCGCTCTACTTTCTCACCGTATCGGGCATTGTCAATGTCATACTGAATCTCGTGTTTGTCGCAGGGCTCGGCATGAGCGTTGACGGAGTCGCCATCGCGACCGTCACCTCGCAGATACTGTCGGCTGTGTTCGTCGTGCTCTGTCTTATGCGCATGGACGGAGGCTGTCACCTTGTTCTGCGCGATGTGCGAATATACAAGGGACGCCTTGCGCCTATGCTTCGCATAGGACTCCCCACCGGCTTTCAGGGCACGCTGTTCTCGCTCTCGAACGTGCTTATCCAATCCTCGATAAACTCGTTCGGAGCTATCGTCGTTGCCGGAAACTCCGCCGCATCTAACATCGAAAACTTCGTATATTTCGGAATGAACGCATTCCATCACGCCGCGCTCACCTTTGCCGGACAGAACTACGGTGCCGGAAAGATAAAGCGTATAAAGAAGGTCACTCTCTGCTGTCTTGCCTACGCCGGAATCATCGGAGCGGTGCTCGGATGCATAGCCTATGCCGGCAGCGGAACGCTACTCAAGATCTTCTCAAGCGATCAGGCGGTGATAGACGCCGGGGTCTCACGAATGATGATAATCTGTACAACCTACTTCCTTTGCGGCTTTATGGACACGATGGTAGGCGCGCTTCGCGGAATGGGCTGCTCGCTCATACCTATGATATCTTCGCTTGTCGGAGTATGCGGCTTCAGAATACTCTGGATATACACCGTATTCGCCGCAAATCGGCATAACATCATGATACTGTACGCATCCTATCCCATATCGTGGTCGCTGACCGTCGTGGCACACATCGTAACCTTCGTGATAGTGTACACTAAAGCAAAGAAAAAAGCATCCGAGCCAATGCCGGATGCTGCGATATCGTAGTGTCTCCGTTTTTTAAAGCCGGTATCGCACAAATATACAGAATAGCAAATCACCCACTCGAAGCGCACAGCGCCGAGTGGGTGATTTTTGGTTTACTTCTCAAACTGCTACGAAAGGTATTCGGACGAGCAGGTTTTGCAGGGCTTATATCCCTGCGCAAGCAGAGCGGACACGTCCGCCGACTCCATCGTCTGTCGGTTCTCGCTTTTTATCCTCGCGGCATGGTAGCAGCTCGGATCCGCGTGAAAGGTCTTTGATTTCACGTTTATTATCACCGAAACCGAGCTTTCGCTTGCGTGCTCCGGCTCATTTTCCGGCACGGGCTCCGGTGGATCCGTCACTACCGGCATCTCTGTCACAGCCTCGGTCACGTGCGAGCTATCCGGCTCGGTCGTAGAGTCTGCAGGCTCATCCGCCGCACTTACCTCCGTTATCTCCCCGGTCTCATCATTGTGA
>CAZSUR010000097.1:822-5500 GCA_964610075.1 uncultured Lachnospiraceae bacterium | reverse complement strand
GATAAGTCCGTCGATTCCGTCAACGACCTCGGCAAATGCACCGTAGGACATAAGGCTGACGATCTTGACCGACGCAACGTCGCCTACCGAATACTTCGAACGGAATACGTTCCAGGGATTGGACTCCTCTGTCTTATATCCGAGCGAGATTCTCTTAGCCTCGGGATCGAAGCTCTTTACGAATACGTCTACGTTATCTCCGACCGAAACTACCTCGGAGGGATGCTTTATGCGCTTCCAAGAAAGCTCGGAGCTGTGAACCAGACCGTCAACTCCGCCGAGATCGACGAATGCTCCGTAGGATGTAAGAGATTTTACAACACCGTTGTAGTGCTTGCCCTCTTCGATGTTAGCCCAGAACTCAGCGGCGAGCTTCTTGCGCTCCTCCGACTGAACGAGTCTTATCGAAGCTACCGCACGGCGGCGGCTCTCGTTTACGTCGATTATCTTCGCACGGCAGACCTTTCCAAGAAGGACCTTCATATCTCCGTCCTTCGGAACACCGGTCTGAGATGCGGGAACGAATACGCGAAGCGAATCGTAGTTAAGTACAACTCCGCCCTTAACAACGTCGGTAACCTTACCTTCGATTATCGACTCGTTGTTGTAAGCGTCCATAACGGCGCTCCACTTCTGGATGCTGTCAACGCGCTTCTTCGAAAGGTTTGCAACACCGTCACGGTCGCTTACCTTCGTAACCATAGCTTCAACGGTATCGCCGACCTTGAAAAGGTCTGCAAGCTTTACAGACGTATCGTCTGTAACTTCCGAGAAGGGTATGATTCCGGTAACTTTAGTTCCCAGATCGACGTGAATCTCGTTAGTTGCAACGGATGTGATCACACCGCTTACGATTTCTCCTGTATTTAAAGTTTTGAATGATTTTTCAAGCAGATCGGCAAAGCTTTCGTTTTCCTCTGCCGCTTCCATCTTTACATTCAGATTTTCCATTGTTTTTTTTACCTCCTCAACTATACTGCCCGGAGTCGAAGCCCCTGCAGCGATCCCCACCTTCATATTAGGGGAAAAATATTCTATCGGTACATCGTTCGGAGTCTCTATAAAATAAACAGCATCAAGATTTTTTCTTGCCGTATTGTAAAGCTTATTTGTATTTGAGCTCTCACGCCCTCCGATAACCAGCAACGCATCGACCGACCGTGACATTCTGTCGACCTCGGTCTGTCGATTTTCGGTCGCTTTACATATTGTATCAAAAATAATTACGTTTGTATATACTTTTCGAATAAAATTTTGACATTTTTTCCATTCTGTTAATTTTTGAGTCGTTTGAGCGACCATAATTGCCGGTTTTTCACCGATATCGGCACCCTGCAGCTCCTCAAAATCGGAAAAAATGTGAACATTCGCGCTGCAGTAGCTCCGTATACCCATGACCTCGGCGTGGCCTGCGTTTCCGATTATTATCAGATCCTTATCCGAATTTGCTCCGACGATATTGTGGATCTTCTTAACGTACGGGCAGGTGCAGTCCTCGACCGAGAAGAACGGATTGCTCTTTTGATACTCGAGAAGCTTTGAGCTTATCTGCCGCTCTATACCGTGAGTACGCACGACCACCACCGAGCGATTATTCTCGGTCGTTTCGGCGTACACAGAGTCTATATCGTCGGCGGATATGGTGCGAACGCCCTTCGCCTCAAGCTCGGATAAAATATGCGGATTATGTATAAGCGGTCCTATTATGTATATGCACGTATGCTCTCTTTTTTCGCCCACAAGCTCGTACACGCGCGATACGGCACGCTCCACCCCGAAGCAGAAGCCTGCGTTTTCGGCAACGGTTATCTCCATACCTTTTTTAATCCTTTATCATTTCGGTAATTTTGGAAAAGATCATCTCGGAAGCCTCCTGATATTCCTTTCCGTCATGATTGACTATCCCGAGCTCCTCCGGATATATAGGCTTGCCTATACGCACGTAGGTGCGGCGGAAGAAGGGAATAACGCGATACTTTTTGCACTGTATGAGTATAGGGAGCACGGGCCTGCCGCTTCGATGCGAGATCATTGCAACTCCGGATTTCACCTTAGTGTCGCGCGGATCCTTGCCTCCGCAGCGAGTTCCCTGCGGAAAGAAGCAGACCGCCTCCCCTGCCTCAAGCAGAGTTATCGTCTTTTTTATCGCCTGAACGTCTCCGGCTCCGCGCTTGACCGGGTATGCCCCGAATGCGGTGATGAGCTGTTTTAGCAGCGGTATCTTAAAAAGCTCCGCCTTTGCAAAGAATCTCATCTGTCGCTTGAGCGACGCGCCGACAACGAGCACGTCCCGGTTGGAGAGATGGTTCGGGCAAGCGATATAGCCTCCCTCGAGCGGCTCATTCTCCGCTCCCTCTATTCTGACGCGGTAAAGGCTGCGAACAAAGCCTGCAAGATACTTCTGCGCCAGGGAATAAAGGCTCACCTGGTCTTCTCCTCGACGATCTTGAGTGCAGCTTCAACGGTGCCCTCGGCATCGAGCTCGGAGTTGTCGAGCAGCACGGCATCCTCTGCCGCAACGGCAGGAGCCGTCTCTCTCGTCTCGTCCTTGTGATCGCGCGCCTTCATATCGGCAAGCACATCCTCGAGCGTAGTTGCTATTCCCTTTGCGCAAAGCTCGTCATAGCGTCTCTTTGCTCTTATCTCATCCCTCGCGGTGAGGAATATCTTCACGGTAGCGTCGGGCAGTATCACCGTACCGATGTCTCTGCCGTCCATTACGACGTTGTGCGTTGCGGCTATATCCCTTTGAAGCGACAGAAGGAAGCTTCTTACCTCAGGTATCGCCGATACAGAGGATGCATACATCGACATCTCGGGAGTTCTTATGCGATCTCCCACGTCCTCTCCGCAAAGTATAACGTGCTGCACGCCGTCTATATGCTTGAGCTCTATCTTAATATCGGGCAGACAGGAGATTATCCCGCCTACGTCCTCTTTTGCTATTCCCTTTTCTCTTACGTACAGTCCCACCGTACGATAGATAGCCCCGGTATCCACGTATATATAACCGAGTCTGTGTGCAAGCTGCTTTGCAAGATAGCTCTTGCCCGCACCCGCAGGTCCGTCAACTGCAATGTTTATCATATTGAAACCACCTTTTTATATTATGTATAAAATTGTACGCCTGTCGCGCTCTACCACCCGATAAGAGCAGACGCCGCGCTCTCCGCCGCGAGCGCCGCGGTAGAGAAGGCTATCTGGAGGTTGAAGCCTCCGGTATACGCATCCACGTCTATCATCTCGCCGGCAAAATAAAGATTCTTTACCAGCTTCGACTCCATCGTTTTCGGATTTATCTCCTTGACCGAGACTCCGCCCTTCGTGACTATCGCCTCGTCCACCGGACGGAAGCCGCTCACCGTGACCTCGAGCCCCTTGAGTATATCGCGCAGGCGGTATCGCTCCGCCTTTGTTATATCGTGCACCTTTTTCGTCTCACCGATGCCCGAAAGCTTTATTATCACCGGTATCAGCTTCTTCGGAAGCAGATCCGAGAGTGCATTTGAAAAATCCTTGTTTGCATACTTTGCAAAATCCGAAATAAGTCTGCGATCGAGCTCCTTTTCGTCGAGCGCAGGCTTGAGGTCGAATACCAGCTTGTATTTCCCCTCTCGCATACCGCTCATATGCGAGGATGCGCTGAGTATCATCGGCCCGGATACGCCGAAATGCGTGAACAGCATCTCTCCGAAATCCTCGTACACGCACCTTCCGCTGTCGCAGTCGATCACGCGCATGGCTGTGTTTTTGAGCGATAGTCCCTGAAGCTCCGCACACCATCTGTCGCTCGCCTCAAGCGGAACAAGTGAGGGCTTCGGCTCTATTATCGTATGACCGAGAGCCTCTGCTATGCGATAGCCCGAGCCGTCCGAACCGGTACGCGGATAGGAGCAGCCTCCCGTGCAGAGCAGCACGGCGTCGAAATCATAGCTTCCGCTGCTTCCGACAACTCCCGCAGCCGCGCCGTCGCGCAGAGTCACCGATCTTATTCTGTCGTGTCGCACGCGATAGCTCGTATCGTCAGAGAGTGCGTGCACTATATCGTAAGCCTTGTCCGAGCAGGGAAACACGCGGTTTCCGCGCTCCACCTTGAGCTTGACCCCCCGACTCTCGAAAAAAGCCATGGTATCGGAGGGAGCGAATCGGTTAAACGCCGAGTACAAAAAGCGCGGATTGGTCGGCACCGATGCAAGCAGCTGCTGCACGTCGCAGTCGTTCGTTACGTTGCATCTTCCCTTTCCGGTAATGCCGAGCTTGCGGCCGAGCTTCGCGTTCCGCTCGAACACGGTAACGTCAAGTCCGGCATCCGCCGCAAATATCGCCGCCATCATGCCCGAAGCGCCTCCGCCGACGACCGCGAGGGTCGGTTTTCTGCCGTTATGCGTCATTTCTGTGATTCCTTATCGTAAACGTCGTATTCGTCCCATATTCCCTCAAGGCGATTGAACACCGACTCAAGCTCGCCCGATTTCACCTTTGCAATGGCAACGATCAGCGCGTTGATTATGCTGAGCGGAGCCACGAGCGAATCGACAAATGATGCCATATCGCTTTTCGCTATAAGCAGGCTGTCGGCAAACGCCGCGATCGGGGACTGCTCGCTGTCGGTGAGCGCGATTATCTTCGCGCCCTGGGATTTGGCATACTCCACACCGTTTATTATACGCTTGGAGTA
>CAZSUR010000097.1:0-812 GCA_964610075.1 uncultured Lachnospiraceae bacterium | reverse complement strand
TTGGAGTAGCGCGGAAAGCTTATAGCCACGACCGCATCCCCCTTCTCTACGCGAAGGAGGTGCTCGAACATCTCGCTTCCGCTTGTAGTTTGAACGAATTTGACGTTCTTGAATATAAGCCTGAAATAGAAGTCGAGGAAGTTGGCAAGCGAAGCCGAGCTTCTGACCCCGAGGATGTATATTACATTCGCATCTATTATCTGATTTACCGCATTTTTAAAATGCTCTCTGTCGATGGTATCGAGGGTGGATTTTATCTTATCCATATCGGAGGTGAGCACGCACTCGAGCACGTCCGCATCTCCCAGCCTGTCGTTCGTTATCTCTATACGCTGTACCGCTGTGAGCTTGTTGCGTATGAACTCACGAAGCGAGTTCTGCAGCTCCGGATAACCCTCGTATCCCACGGCGATAGCAAATCTGACAACGGTGGATTCGGATACGTTCACCGCCGCCCCCAGCTTTGCCGCGGTCATAAACGCCGCCTTGTCGTAATTTTCGATTATAAAACGTCCAATGGCGCGCTGACCCTTGGACATAAGCGGAAGCATACTTTGTATCTTACCTATTAAATCGCTTTTAGAAGCCATAATTTAAAACGATCGCCGCAAAAACAGCGGCAATCACTCCCATAATATTTGCGGCGTCATCGGCCGCTTTAAGTTAGATATATTATATTTTATTCTCGCATTTATGTCAAGAGATTTCGGGCTCCGTTCAAAGTTTTTCGAGGGCAAAATTTTCACCCTCGTACGCCCATGCACGACGGCGGCAGCATAAATTTTTTCAAATCAAAATCGGTGCAAAAAAAT
>CAZSUR010000096.1:4983-5508 GCA_964610075.1 uncultured Lachnospiraceae bacterium | reverse complement strand
AAGAAAATACTTGGATATAATCCGGCGAGAAACAAGAAGTCCGAGGTATATCCCGTTCCGGTAAAATTCTGGCATTGCGTTGATGATGATACTGTTTCCTGCGAGGTTACGAGAAAATTTGTCGACAGGATAAGAGAAAATGGCGGAATGGCGAGCCTGAGGACCTTCCCTTACGGCGGACACGAGCCTCAGATAGTCGGTGAGCCGATAAAGAATCCCAGCGGAAATAACCTGCTGCACGGGAAGGAAATCGAGATCACTCCGGCTGTGGAAGAAGCGTTTATCTGGATAAAGAATTTCAGCTGAAGCGCCGATGATCACGAGATCCTCAAAGGCGTGAAAGATCGGTGTGCCGATGGCGAGGGACAATATCCGAGCCGGCGCCGATGAGATCGTACCAAATGAGTAACATAATACCTCAAAAAACAGAGCTGCTGTCGATCGACGGCAGCTCTGTTCTTCGATAAGCGTGACCCGAGTGGGTAGGTTTGAAAAATCACAAAAGCGTGATATAATGATGTATAA
>CAZSUR010000096.1:0-4973 GCA_964610075.1 uncultured Lachnospiraceae bacterium | reverse complement strand
AGCTACTCTCGACAGGCGCTTTTCACTCGACTGCCGGTTTACATCTCCCCACTAAACCGACGGTAGGTGTGCTTTGCGCGCGATAGCTGTTATACTGTGTACGAAAGGAGGCAGACGATGGATCAGGTTAAAATCGGAAAATTCATTGCCGAGTGCAGAAAAGAGAAGAATTTAACGCAAATGCAGTTGGCGGAGCGGTTGAGCATTACCGATAAAGCAATATCCAAATGGGAGCGCGGCCTTTCCTTGCCCGACTCCTCTATAATGCTTGAGTTGTGCGGTATTCTCGGTATCACGGTAAACGATCTGTTAAGTGGGGAGGTAATTACAATGGATAATTACAACAAAGAATTGGAAAAGAATCTGCTTGAGGTGCTGAAGCAAAAGCAGGATGCAGACAAAAGACTTCTGTCATTGGAAACTTTTATAGGCTATTTGAGCTCGATAATCTTCATATCGCTCGTATTCGTTGCCTCGTTTGTTCAGATGGCAAGCTGGGCAAGGCTCATCCTTATCGTTATAGGCTTTGTTATATTTGCGGTAGGAGTCGGATATTCGATCAGGATCGAACAGACGGCAGGTTACTATGAATGTGCAAAATGCGGATATAAATACGTACCGTCCTACAAAAGCGTGCTTATGTCAACTCATTTCGGCAGAACAAGGCATATGCGCTGTCCGAGATGCAACGAAAAGTCTTGGCAGAAAAAGGTGATAAGCAAGGAATGACCGGCTTTTCGGTGCTGCATTATGATGCTTGGATAAATAAAATGCGGAAAAGATACTCTGCGCCAAACGTCAGGGCGAAGCAAAGAGGGGTATCGTAACCCCAAAACGGCGCGGCGAGGGCCTCGCGGCAATAGCGGTGCGCAAAAGAAGTGGATTTGTCGCAAGCCTGCCCGAGTTATAAATATTGCAGCCGAGGTGACGCCGTGCTTGCGGCGGCGGACTCGGTGCGAAAAATGCAAAAATGAAAACAGCCCGGATGACTTCAAAAACGAAGCAGCCCGGATAATGCAAACAGACGGTACAGCTTTCGCTGTACCGTCTGTTTGCATTAATTCGTCGCGCACCTCGTCGGATCCGGTGCGCCGGATGCTTTTGCTTTTAGTGGCAACGCCGTCACGCAAACTTGCCTCCGTGCGCAAGCTCGCAATCGCGCGATGCGCCGATGGAGCGTTATTTAGCCTCGCTTGCGCCGAGCCCTGCCTTATGCAGAGCGACAGCTCCGAGCAGGAAGGTTCCCTGACCTATCACGTTCACGCCCTCCGCTATCCAGTTCATCGATGCCTGAGCGAAATCTCGTGAGGAGAGGTAGCCCATACATAGCGACGCCGTAAAGGATATGACGAACAGCACGATGAGCGCCGGCTTTTTAAGCCTTGCCGAGAGGATGCAGAGCACCGTGTTTATAAGCCCGAGCCCTGCGACCATCAGCGCAACGAAAACGAAGGTGCCGCTGAATACCGTCGGCGCGGCTACCGCCGCCACGGCGGTATTCTTCTTCTGTACGAGCAGCATGAGCATACCGATGCCGGCAAGCAGAAAGCCTATCGACTGGAGTGGGAAAAAGAGCAAATCAAGCGCCGTGAAGTCGCATACTCCCGCGGCATAAAGCAGCTTGTACGTAGCTTTAAGTGCTCCTGCGCACACGATGTCTATCGTGCCGGTGGAAAAGAGCGCGAACGCAGCCTTGTCCATCCTTGCGTAAAGAGCGCGCATGAGTATGACGGCGGCGCAGGCAAAGAATATGACGGGGATATAATCTACCAATGCCATCGAGATGGAAAAGTCCTTCATTCCCCCATGACCTCCTTTGCCGGTATCTTGTTCAGATGATAAATCGGAATAAGCGGCAGGATTATCGGAGTTTTGTTTGCGTACGCGGTGTATTCCTCGTTATCACCGTAGCGACCGAGCTGCCTTTTCTCAAGGCGCTGTGCTCCGTTGAACATGATGAATACGATGCAAACGTATGCAAGTACCGCCGTGATCCATTGGCCGATAGTCGAGTAGGTGGTGATGCCGCTGACGAAAACTCCGGTCCAGAATATTATCTCACCGAGATAGTTCGGGCAGCGTACTATTTTGTAAAGTCCCTTGGTTGCGACCATGTCGGGATTCTCCTTCTTCTGCGCGGATTTTTGCGAATCCGCCACACTCTCGAGGATTATACCGAATATCGAGACGGCAAAGCCGATTATTGGAAGGATCACGTCGGTCGAGTCGTTTACGTAGCGGAAAAGCATGGGACTTACCTGCATAACGTAAAGCACCGCTACGCTTATCCATATCGTAAAGAGCACAAAGAAGGGCATCTTCTTTTCGCCGTTCTTTGCGAGCGTGCTCTTTGCGACATCCGTTTTCTTGTAGGATATGCTTTTAAGCTCGCGCACGAGCAGAAATCCGGACAGGCGCACACCGTATATCGCGAACAGCACCGTCTCTGCCAGCATCAGCCACAGCGGTGTCTGCGACGGAGAGATGAGGTACATTATCAGCACGGCGATTCCTCCGCCGCATACGGCGAAGCCGTATCCGATCGAGAGGAAGTATACGAATTTGTAAAATCCGACGGCGCAGAGCACCGCGCATACCGCGAAAAGTATCAGAAGAAGCGTCCAAGGCATGGTTATCTACCGTCCTTTCCGAAATAGTCGGAGATATACTCGGCAAAGCTGTTGTCTCCCACCTCGGTGTCACCGACGAGATCGTGGCTGAGCGTCCACTTCGAGAAAAGGATGATATCGTGCTTGCCTGCCTTCTTTATCTTCGGCAGATTTGCAAGTATGCCGAACAGCCATATCGGTGCCCATTTTATCTTGAGCGGCTTTTCTGCGGCGCGGAAGCACATCTCCGCCATCTCGGTGTAGCTGTACGTTTCCTTTCCGCCGACGCTGTACGTCGCGTTCGTATCGTTCATGTGCTCGACGATGAAATCGGCAAAATCGGGGCAGTCAACTACGTTCGCACGCACATCTCCGTATCCGCGGAGAAGCTGCATCTCTCCCTTGTCAACGTAGGGCTTGAATACCTTTGCTATGTCGTAGAAGTAACCTGTCGGACGGTATATAACGTGCTCCATGTCCGCGTGCTTCAGCTCCTCCTCGAAGAGATATTTCGCGTGGAGCATCGGGACCTTGTCGGCTCCCTTCTCGTCGCAGGATATTACCGATATGTAGTTGAACTTCTTTACCGAGGCACGCTTTGCCTCCTCAAGCAGGTTTAGGTTTCCCTTATAGTCTACATCGTATGCGGTGAGCTTCACCGATGCACCGGTCAGCCCCATGGTCGAGATGACGACCTCGGCTCCGTCGCACAGTCCCTTCAGCGTTTCGTTGCGTCGATCTCTTTGAAGGTGTATTTTCCCTCGCACTCGGGTATCGGGTGCTCACGCAGATCTGCGGCAACGACCTCGTGTCCCTTTGCACACAGACTTTTCAGTATTTCGGCGCCGAGATTTCCGAAGGCGCCTGCAAGTACAACTTTCATTTTAACGTCCTCCTCGGTTTATTTTTTGTTTTTCTCTTTCGAGCGTTTGTCGTTTATTATCTTCATGTGCTCCTCGGTTATAAGCTCGACGTTGTTCTCGCGAGCCCAATCAATGCAGCCCTTGAGCACCAGCGACAGAAATACGCGCGGCACACCGAGCACGGTCATGAGCGCTTCGTCGGTGAACTTGATCTTGTCGTCGGCACGGTCTGCGGCGTAGCGTACCGAGTCAAGCGATGCCTGCCTCATTTGAAGGAGCTCCGCGCGCATCCTTGTCTTGCGGTGGAACCAGAAGTTTTTGCTGTCACGATAGCCGTAGTCTACCGGAAGCGGAGGGAAGTCCTTTGCGCGGACTCCGTTTATTATTGCGTCGCTGTACTTCTTTTTCATGAGTATCTTGTCAACGCGCAAAATGAAGTGAGCTCCGAACTTGCTTGTTATTCCGTTGAAGTCGTGATACGGCGGTTCGTAGCCGTTGAGCTCGCCTGCCGCATCGCTTGCGGCTCCGTCAAGCTCGCGCATCCAGGTGCATTCGATCGCCTCGATCGCGTCGCTTAGGACCATCGGACGCTCCTCGCCCGTTTCCTCGCTTATAAGGCTCGGCTCGAGCTTGAAGTTGCACTTCGGCATCTTCTCGGAGGGCTTGTCTCCCGGCCAGGAGAGCTTTACCGCCTCCTTGAAGGTTTTAGGCTTGTCGTCGATGAAGTTGAGCGCACATTTTCCGTTGCGCAGGATGTTCTGTGCGGTATTCGAGGAATTTCGGCAGCACAGAAGCATTGCGTAATAATCCTTGCCGGCAACGTAGTAGGGCTGCACGAGCGAATACGGGCCGAGCGTTGTCGAGCCGTCCTCGCACAGCGTGCTGATTATAACCGTCGGCATGGGGAAGAATAGTGATGTCTGATAGAAGTTGTCGACGATGCGAAGGTTTTCAAAGCTGCTCATTTTTTGATACTCCTTTTTATTTATATTTATAATAATTTTTCAATTATTGCGAACTGCTTGTCAAAGCTCTTTCCGGCAAGCGTCCAGGTGAGCAGCGACTCGGCTATATATTCGCACAAAAAGTCGCGCTCGTCCTCCTCGCGGCACAGAGGGTATATGAGCCCGGCGATCTGCTCGCGGAGCTGTCGGTGCCGCACCGAAAATACGGAGGCGAACACCTTTGCGGCGTCCTTGTCGCAGAAAAGCCGGTCATATCGCTCGGAAAAGGCGAGTATCGCACGGATGATGCCGGCGACCACCTCGCACGGAGCTCCGCTGCGGCTTATCGCTCCGAGCTCGTTCTGCCAATCCTCTGCCATAAACGATGCTATTAGTGTGTCCTTTGAATCAAAGTAGTTGTAGACCGTGCCGACTCCGATGCCGCACTCTGCGGCGATCGAGCGGATGGTGGTAGCCTTGTAGCCGCGCTCTCGCACCTGCTTTTTCGCCTCGGCTATAAGCTGTTCTCTTACGTTTTCTATTATCTTCGGCATATA